>JANNCH010000661.1:0-2455 GCA_031386315.1 Pseudobdellovibrionaceae bacterium | reverse complement strand
GCACTCTCACGTCACTTGTGCCCACCCAAGTGTTTGATCTTGTGCAAGCAAGATTGCAAGCCCCGAAACATTTGCGAGCCATTGTTGTGGGTGGCGGGGCGCTGAGCGCGAGTTTGTATCAAAGTGCACGTGCCTTGGGTTGGTCTTTGCTGCCTAGCTATGGAATGAGCGAAACCTGTTCGCAGATTGCAACTGCCAGTCTTTCATCGCTTGCGCAGAATGAAATACCACCGATGAATTTGCTATCGCATGTGAAAGTGAAAACGAACGCAGAAGGTTTTTTATTGATTCAAAGTCCTTCATTGCTGACTTGTTATGCTCAAGTTCAAGCGGGTGTAGCCAAGCACTGGGACCCGAAACAAGTCACTTGGTTTCAAACCGAAGATAAGGTCTTGATACGTGATAGTGAGCTGCAAATCTTGGGGCGTGCGCAAGATTATATCAAAATCGGTGGCGAGACCGTTTTGTTAAGCCGACTGCGTGAAAAGTTTGAAAGTATTGTGCTGCAACAAAATCCAGCGCTGAGTTCTGCATTTGCTTTGGCAGAGATAGAATCAGAACGTTTAGGATCCGAGATTCATTTATTTTTCGAGAGTCATGTCGCAGCAGAGGCTGTGCAAAGTGTGCAAAAGGTTTACAATGAAACCGTGCTACCGTTTGAACGTATTCGTGAAACGAAAGCCATTGCAAAAATACCTCGCACGGATTTAGGCAAAATACTTTATTCAGAGCTCAAAAGTGCACACATCATAAAAAAGGACGGCTAATGAAAAAAGAAGAAACACCCTGGTCCGTCGCTGCCGTTTTAGTTTGTACGAAATGCCATAAATCTATTAGTTCTAAACTTTTGACTGAAGACGGCAATGCTGGTGAAAATTTAAAAACCTACCTAAAGGGTAAAATGCGCGAAGCTGGCAGGCACCGCGAAATCCGCGTGATGACCTCCAGCTGTTTAGATGTTTGCGAGCCCGACAAGCAAGCTATTACATTTGTGCCAGTCACACCGAGTGCCAAACACACAGAAACTTTTGTTTTGAACCCAGAAGCCGATCGTGAAGAGCTGCTGAAGTGGTTGCTGAAACACGACTAGTTAGGGACTACTTTCAATTTGTGTGGGATAGAATTAACAGTAATTATATCCTCGCCTGTCGCGGGCGAGGGCTTATAGAAAAACATACTTTGGCTTTGGTTTGCGGGTACTGACACTGTTGTTGTACTGATACCGAGGCAATTCGAAGTAAGGTAAAATTCACCAGCTCTGTTTTCTAGAATATTTATAGACAGAGTCGTGTTTTGAATCCTAGTGCTGCCGTTGCTGTTGATTGTTGATAGCTGAACAGGGATGCAAGCATTCGAGTTTTCTTTGACCGTGTCTCTGGCAAGTTGAATAGAAAAATTTGAATTGATATTGCTTCCATTCATTTCAAAATTCACCAGTTGGCTATAAGAGTTTAAATGACTGACGCTAGATGTGGCGCTGATTTTTAAATTTTTATATCCAGATTCAGGGCCGGTGTATTTCACATATAATGGTTTTGTCCCGTAAATTTGTGTTGGCGTTGCAATGGGCGCTGTGCAATTGTCTGCAGTGTAAAAAACGAAATCACTATTGGTGCTGCCATCCGAATTGGTTGCACTGAGTGTGATATCAAATCCTTGGCCTGAATCTGCGTAAGAACTGTCAATGTAGTTATAAATATTTACTTTGATCGGATAACACTGATGGCTCAAAAGTTGTGAAGGTAGCTTTTCAATATTTATCCAGCGATAGGGGTTTTTTGCAAGCCTGTCGTTGAGCGAGCTTCCCCAACAACTGATCTCTTTACTGGTATCAATCACACAGGTATGGTCATCTCCAAGTGCCATATTGAACGGGTTTGGTGCCGTCGTTAATTGTGGTATATTTTGATCGATTGAGTTCCCGTTGCCAAGTTGTTCAGAGGTATTTTTACCCCAACAATGTGGGGCTGTAGTGCCAGCGAAGAGCGCGCATGTATGGTTTGCACCGGTTGCGATCATGGCCGCGGGGCTTACGGTCCCTGCGACATTGCTACTTAAAGACGTTGCCGCATTAGAAGATAGTTTGTATACGTTTGAGCCGTCGCCAAGCTGGCCATATGTATTATCGCCCCAGCATTTTATATGATGGGTGCTGTAGAGAATCACACAGGTGTGATTCTCACCAAGCGCGACTTCAACGGCATAGGTGATTTCAAGGTCATAAGCAGTGACTGGTGAATTTTTGTTTGTCGTTATTCCATGTGTGCCTATGCCAAGCTGGCCATATTTGTTCGAGCCCCAGCAATAGAGTGTGCTTGTCGAATATCCGATGGCACAGGAATGGTTTGCGCCAACTGCAATTTTTTGAGGTATATCGGACAACATCTCACCATCAACGATCGAAGTTGGATTATTGCGTCCAGAGTAAGTACCATCGCCAAGCTGCCCATAGGTA
>JANNCH010000181.1:0-3964 GCA_031386315.1 Pseudobdellovibrionaceae bacterium | reverse complement strand
CCAAGGGGGTAGTTACTCTTTGGAGAAAGCCGTGGGTGATATTTGTGCCACCATGGCCTGTCATTCGGTGGTACGTGCCGGGCAGACTTTGAGTCATGAGCAGATGAAGAATTTATTGTCTGAGATGGATCAGTTTCCGCTTTCAAGCTTTTGTCCCCACGGTCGTCCAGTGAATGTGGATTATAATTTCTATAAACTTGAAAAAGATTTTGGACGGATTGTCTAATGGCCATGCAAAAGAACCCTGTTGTTTTTGTTGTCGGCGCAACGGCCACCGGAAAATCGGAGTGGGCCCTGCAGATGGCGCAAAAATTCTCGGGTGTGATTTTTAACTGCGACAGTGTGCAAGTTTATAAAGAAGTTGAGATTGGTACGGCCAAGGCCAGTGCAGAAGAGCGCAGCCTCGTACCCCATCATTTGATTGATTATGTTGAACCCATGAAAGAGATGACGGCAGGTCAATATTGCCGAGATTTCTTTGAAGAAATGCTCAAAATCCCTGAAGGGGTGCCGGTCTTTGTGGTCGGGGGCACGGGTTTTTACTTTCAGGCCATTGAAAAGGGAATGTATCCGGTTGCGCAAATCCCTGAAGAAATTCAAGAAGCTGTCGAAAAAAGTCTAGAAACGCCCGAAGGCTGCGAAGCCCTTTACCGTGAGATGCTTGAACGTGATCCAGAGGCAGGTAAAAAAATTCATCCGGCCGATCACTATCGCATTGGTCGGGCGGTCGAGCTCATGCGAACACAAAATAAAACTCTGACGCAAATTCGTCGCGAATTTTCTTTACGCAAAAGCGAGTTTCCATATCCGTTGTTAAAAATTGGCTTGAACTGGGATCGAGAGGTTTTGCGGACTCGTATCTTGCAAAGAACCGAAAAAATGATCGAAAAAGGTTTGATCAAAGAAGTTCAGGATTTGTTAAGCCGTGATCTGTTGGACTGGTTGCCGTTGGCCAGTGTTGGTTATCGTGAAGTAATTTATTACCTGGAAGAAAAAGAAACCAAAGAATGGCTGATTGCCGAAATTGCGAAAAGTACTCATCAACTAGCCAAAAGACAGAAAACTTGGTTTCAGCGAGATGCTGAGATCCGTTGGTTCGATGGGGCCAGTGAATATGACAAAGCTGTCTCTTTGGTTGAGAGTTTTATTACCACATGTCAGAATGGGTCCATATGAAAAGCATGACCGGATATGGCACCAGCCGCCAAGCAACAAAAGATGTTTCTATTGAAGTGAGCATTCGTTCTGTGAATGGCCGCTTTATGGAATCCAGATTCCACATACCCCGTGAGTTCATTCCATTTGAAAATGATCTTAAAAAAATCTTGGGTCAGTATCTTCAGCGTGGGACCATTGATGTCTTTATTTCACGTAAAGTAAAAACCACAGCCCATCATTCGGGCATGAAGGTAAATAAAGAGCTTGCGCAGCAATATGTGAAGGCTTACAAGCAGTTATCTAAAGACTTGAAACTAAACTATCAGCTTCATTTAGAGGTTGTTGCGCGTCTGCCGGATGTTATTCAGCTTGAAACTTCTTATGATCTTTTCAAAGACGAAGAGAAGATTTTGAAGAAAACTTTTGAGGCTACCTGCAAAGCCTGCGATTCGGAACGTCTGCGTGAGGGTAAGTCCGTACGCCGTGACTTAGAAAAACTTTTGCAGGGGCTTGATAAGCAAGTTAATATTGTCACTTCTTTGCGCGAAGAAGCTAATGTGCAACTTCAAGAAAAGTACGAGCAAAAAGTTCGTGCTCGCTTGAAGGGTAACGAGATCGATAATTCGCGTTTGTCCCAAGAAATCGTGATTCAACTAGAAAAAGCCGATATCAACGAAGAGCTTTCGCGTTTGAGCGAGCATATTAAAAAGTACCGTCAGCTTTTCGCCAGTGCCGATGCCGAAGGCAAAAAGTTAGATTTTTACACCCAAGAGCTTTTGCGAGAAGTGAATACGATCGGATCCAAGTCCCAGGTAGCCAAAATTACCCAAGCCGTGGTAGAGGCTAAGACACTTATCGAAAGACTCAGAGAGCAGGTTCAGAACATCCAATGAAGACGCGTATGCTTATCCTGGCGGCTCCGAGTGGAGCTGGAAAAAGTAGCTTCGTAGAACGTATCACTAAAGAGGAAGCTCGATTGGTGGATACAGTCACGTATACGACGCGAAAGATACGCAGGGGCGAAAGCCAGGGCAATCCTTACCACTTTGTGAGTGTTGAAGAATTCAAAGCTAAGATTGCCGATAATTTCTTTGTTGAGTGGGCTGTGGTCCACGAAAATATGTACGGCACTCCTTACTATCAGCTCGAAGACGCCTGGATTCAGGGCAAATGCGTGATCATGGATGTTGATATTCAAGGCGCCGATACTTTTAAAGCGAAGTACCCAGATGCCGTGACCGTTTTCATTCTGCCTCCCTCGATAGACGAGCTGCGTCGCAGAATTGAAAAGCGGGATGGTGGAATCCCAGCCGACATCGAAGTTCGCATGCAAAATGCCGAGCGCGAGATGGCCGTGGCTCACAAGTTCGACTACAAAATTGTGAATGATGTTTTTGATAAATCCTATGCGGAATTTAAAAAAATCGTTGAAACTTTGCTAAGTTAGATGCTATTCATTGATTCCTTGGAGGATTACTCATGGCTCGTGTAACGGTAGAAGATTGCTTGGAAAGAGTTCCGAACAGATTTGCATTGGTATTGATGGTTGCTAAGCGCGCCAAACAATTACTGAAAGGCTCTGAAGCAACTGTTGCCGCTCGTAGCAATAAGTACATCGTGACGTCGCTTCGTGAAGTGGCAGCTGGTAACGTAGGTTACGAGCCTGGTATGGATGCTGCCTCAGCAATGGCGCAAATTCAAAAAGATCTTAATAAGTAATACAGTCTATACAGCTTCCATCGGCCAACTTTGATAGTCTGGCCACTCATGGCAGACTTTCTGATGGACGTCGTGGCTTTCTATTTCCCACAACTTTAACGAGGTGTGGGTTTTTAGTTTTTATGCGTGCAGTGATAGATGGAATCGCTAGTACATCCATCCATGGAACGCTGAATTCTGACCTTCCTGGTCAGAATTACTTAAACTCACCAGAGTACAAAGTGAGACATCTGGCTGTACGTCATTTAAGCTCTGCCGGCTACGACGACCAATGCCGTTCGGTTAAGAGGTCAGTTTCGTGGCAAAAGATAGTGTCTGCTTCCATGCAGTCGGGGACCTATCCCCGAGCCCTAGAAAGACCGGCGATCCAGGCTGGTCTTAAATAACACAATTCCTCAACAAAGCATTTCTGATCTCTTCCTAATAAAAAGGAACCCTGAGAGCAATCTCTCAGGGTTTTCGTTTGAGCCATTGAGTAAAGCAAGAACCTTGGCTGTATCGAAAACGACGTAATTTAAATTCTCTTAACCGAACAGCATTTGCCACGATGGCCGGAAAACAGCGTTCTCATGGATGGATGCATTTTCGATTCTAACTATCACTGCACGTAAGGGAGGGCATCTGCTGATCTTGCGATGCCAGAGCTTCTACTCTATAATCTGTGGTCCAAATGTAAGCTTCAAATATGAAAGTTCGTTGGTAATACCAAGCCCTTGCGATAGAATTATACTACTATGGCTGAAGCCCCGACTGACGGTACACTTTTATCTCATAAACCTGTAAAAACCCTCGAGGATTTACTGGTTCGTATCCGTTCGTATTTTCCAAATGCTGATTTAAAATTTATTGAAAAGGCCTATCAGTTTTCAGAGCGTGCACACGAAGGGCAAATTCGTCGTAGTGGTGAGCCCTATATTTCTCATCCGCTCTCTGTGGCGGGCATTCTGGCTGACCTGCATTTGGATCTGGATACAATTGCCACAGGTTTATTGCACGACACAGTTGAAGATACCCATGCAACTCTCGAAGATATTAAACGCGAGTTTGGTGACGCTGTTATGATGTTAGTGGATGGCGTATCAAAAAT
>JANNCH010000611.1:0-3376 GCA_031386315.1 Pseudobdellovibrionaceae bacterium | reverse complement strand
ACAAGAACCGGAGCAAGAATTGCGATCATACCAGGCAAGATCATTTCAAACAAAGCGGCACGAGTTGCGATATCAACGATAACCGCAGGTTGTGGTTCAGCTTTGCCTTCACGCAAACCAGGGATTTCAGCAAACTGACGAGCAATTTCTTTTACGATTTTTTGTGCTGCCTTACCAACAGCTGTCATCGTTGTAGAGCCCACCAAGAATGGCAAAATAGAACCGATCAAAAGACCGATCAAAACTCCGGCAGAAGTTAGATCCAATGACATTGCTGCCATGCCCGCTTTTTCACGGATGTGATTTACTTCCATATTGAAAGCCGAGAACAATGCAAGCACTGTCAAAATCGCAGAACCGATCGCGAAGCCTTTGCCGATCGCTGCTGTTGTGTTTCCAACGGCATCGAGTTCATCGGTAATATCACGAACGCTTTTACCAAGACCTGACATCTCAGAAATACCGCCCGCATTATCTGCGATAGGACCGTAAGCATCCACAGTCATAACAACCGCAGTACCCGCTAACATCCCTACAGCCGCGATTGCGATCCCATAAAGACCCAAAGCTTGGTTCGAGAAATAAGCTGCAGTCACAACGATCAACATTGGAAGTGCAGTGGACTCCATACCGATCGCAAGACCACGGATCACACCGGTACCAGCACCTGTCAAAGCAGCTTCAGCCACAAGACGTACAGGACGAGCCGCTGTGTAGTACTCAGTCACAAGACCGATCAATGCTCCACCGAAAGCACCGGCCGCCAAAGCAACCGTTACGTTTTGGCTCACGCCGAACAATGGCAAAATAAAATAACAAGCCGCTGTTAAAATAATTGGAGGGAAGATCAAGGCATTGCGCAAAACCGTTGCAGGTTTTCCGTTTTTAAATGCACGGGCTGCAAAGATCACAAGAATAGAAATAGCTAAACCGATTGTTGAAAGAATCAAAGGTAAGCTCACACCCAACCAACGAGCCTGACCTGCAGGATCTGTAGTTGTGATGCTTGAATCCAAAAGACCTGTTAAACCAGTCGCAGGAATAGTCAAAGCAATGGCCATCGCAGAAACGATCGCAGCCACCATGGACTCATAAATATCTGCACCCATACCAGCAACGTCACCGACATTGTCACCCACGATATCGGAGATAACACCTGGATTACGAGGATCGTCTTCTGGAATATTCTCAACAACTTTACCCGCGATATCCGCGCCTACGTCAGCTGCTTTAGTATAAATACCACCACCGATACGCGCAAAAAGAGCGATCGAAGAAGCACCCACTGCAAACGAATGCAGAATAGTTCCTAAAGAATCATGACCTTGGTAGATGTAGTAGATCGCACCCAAACCAATAAGACCAAGACCTGCAACTGCAAGACCCATGACGGCCCCGCCGTCTAAGGCAACAAGCAACGCCGCAGATTTCGAACCATTCGCTGCCGCTTGAGAAGTACGAACGTTGGCATAGGTTGCCGCTTTCATACCAAAAAAGCCCGCAAGCAAAGACAAGAAAGCACCCGCGATGAAAGAGATCGCAGCGATTCCGCCGAGAGCGTACCAAAGTGCCAAAGCCACAAAAAGTGAATAGACAGAAAGAACTTTGTATTCACGAACTAGAAAAGCCATCGAGCCTTCGCGAATATAAGTTGCGATACGATTCATTGTTTCGTTGCCAGCTGGTTGAGCCTTTACGCGAAAGTAAAGCGCCAAAGCCACAAGCAACCCAATTCCCCCTGCAATCATGGGAGAGATCAGTAAGTAATCACTAAACATTGTAGTACTCCGTAGGTTATGTTTGGCCTATTTTGTACTAAAGAGCGCCCGTCCGGGCAAGCCGAAGGTACGCCGTTACTTTTTGCGTAACGACGCGTCTAAAAAAGTCCCGCGGCCACAAAGGCAAAGAAGAAACCTGTCAGATATAGAATCACAGATGCAAAATAAACGTATTTAGAAAATTTTCTGCCACTTATGCAGGCATCTCTTAGCTCTGGATCGATCGGGCAAGGTGCATTTTGATTGCGCCACATCCACAGTCCATTGACCGCCAATAAAACACCGGCGAATACAAAAACTGCGATTTTATTTTCAGAAACCCAAATCAATTCCGGGATCGAACTTGCCATCCCAGCTAGCACGGCCCCCATACCCAAGCTCACAAGAAATGCTGGCAATGCACAGCAAATCAAAGTGCTCATCGAGGCAAATAAAGTTAAAAAATGAAATGCACGGCTGTGCAGGGTTTTCAATGGGCACCTTCTTTGGCAAAAACCGTCTCGTAGCCAGATTCTTTCAGCAGAGATTCGATTTTATCATGGGGCAAACTTTTGCCCTCTTTATATGTCAGTGTCACTTTTTTATCTGTGAGACTGACATCCACTTTTTCGACTTCAGGCAATGCTTGGAATTTTTTTGTAATCCCTTGTGCGCAAAAAGCGCAGACCATGCCTTTCACACCGACAACTTCGGATGTTGCAAAGCTTGCGCTTGAAAAGATCGTGATCAGTAGGGTTAAGAATATTTTTTTCATAACGAGTCCTTTGTTAATTTGTTAAAAATTGCTTCAGTTTCGGGCCTCCGGCCCTGCACTCTGCCCGCGTGGCGGAGTTGCTTCAGCTACGGGCCATTGGCCCTGCGCTCTGCTGGCGTAGCCATTACAAATGGATCATAAAGTTGAAGGTGGTCTTTCCGTTGAGACCTGCACCCAACTCTATTAATACGTTTTGATAAAACAATCTAATCAGTGGTGTGGTTTCGATTTTCTCGCGGGCTTGTTGAGAAAATTGCAAAATAAACCAAGTGTTTAATTCTTTGAATTCTGCAAGATACGGAGCAAATCCCAAACGGTATTTCATCATGTCCAAATCGGGTCTTGAAGATGAATCTCTATATAAGTGAGAGTACTGAAAACTGGTGTAGTACTTACGAGATTCCCAGTCGATATCTCCGGCGACTAAACCCACGGGTTTGTTTTCATTCAATGACTGCTCGTTCCCATATCCGACTGAGCCATAAATGTTTGCCTGCGAGTCGTCGTTGTTCCAACGCTTGAGCAAAAAATTTGCGCGTGGGATTGTCATCGCAAAATCATTCTCATCTGATTTTTCTTTTAAATAAGTTAAGGCCACCGCACCCCAAGGACGGTATGAATAGGTCAGCATATATTCATTTTTCGCACCTTCGTTGTAAGACATCAAAGAGGTCGCCCCCTGATACGAAACCATGTGTGCGTTTGCAGAGGACCCTATCAATATAATCAACATCGCTAAAAATTTCATACGCCATCCTTGCTTGCCTTGTTACTTATACATTAGGATTGCTAAACGAGGTTTGTGACAACGATGGCAAGAATTTGGACTTTAGAATCATTAAAT
>JANNCH010000601.1:0-5294 GCA_031386315.1 Pseudobdellovibrionaceae bacterium | reverse complement strand
GTGCGTATCGATAGAAAAGACATCAATCCGGATGATAATTATTTGCGAGTCGAGGCAATAGCTCCGTCAGGCGAACGTGCCTATTTCACTTCCAATGGTGAAGTCGCAGCGCCTGGGCAAGGTGTGTTTACATTACGTAGTTCAAATGTGGCTGAAGGCGCTCGTCCCGAATCTATTTGCGGAACGCGTTCTGGACAGTTCATCAATGGAACTAGCTTTGCTTCGCCGATCACGGCAGCACTTGCGGGACAGGTTTTAAATATTTATAAATCATCTGCGCGCTTTAATAAACTTCAACCCGTCGAGCGCATTCGTTTGTTGACACGGACCTTGACGGCCAGCCAGAAAGTTTTGGGCCATGTGGATGGTTATTTAGCTGCAAAAATTGCAGTGGCTTGGGCAAAATCCAGCACTGGTTTGGTTGGTATTGATGAGTTATTCGCATTCTTAAATTCTGAGCGCCAAAGTGTTTGTTCTTCAGAGCGTAAAGGTTGTAAAAATCAATGGCAATGTGATGCGAAAAAAACTTGTATGGACGATGCTAGGCAGCGACTCAGTCTTTGTGGGGCGGATGATAAATCGGATCTTGTCAAAGACTTGCTCACGACCGGTTATGAGATGGGTGCATTTGAGCTCACGCTTCAAGCAATGCGAGTGGCTGCAGATCAGAACAAACAAGCTACTGAAATTGAATACACGCGCAAAAAAATTGCTCGTGGGACTTGGGATTATCAATATAAAATCTGGTCCAATAAAGAAAAAAGCTATTCAGGTGTCCCGTATCCAGATTCGGCCTCAAACAGCATGAGTTTTGATATTGCGTCGTCATTGATACCTCATCTGTGTATGCGTGGATACATAGGCGATACAAGTGATGCCAACAAAGCGATTCCGTTATTTTTGAATAGTAGGCAATTCATAAGCCGACTTTCTGCTTCCGAAAAACGTGGATCTAAAGAAGATCTAGAGTTGATTCGAAATATATTTGATCGTGCGCAAGTAACTTTGGGTTCGGCGGAAGCCTTGAAGATTTTAAAAGCCAGTGCTAGCGAAGCACTAGCAAAAAGCAAAGGCAAGGACGGGGACCCGTTCGAAACTTCTGTGGCATGGTTTCGTTTAACGGACAGGCTCGCAAAAGACTCTATGTTTAAAGACTGGGTGCCTAGTCTTGAGGGCATTCAATCGGATTATGCTCAGTTATTTGTAACTTTAAAAGTAGAAGATTCTTTGCCTCTGGCAGATATTCTAAAAATTCTGAAGCCGTTCTTGGATAAACGAAGTTCGTTGTTTGGGGATTTGCGTGAGAATGTATTGCTAGGTAAGGCCCGTCCAGAACAATTGTTTTCTTTTTATGCATTGTCCTTGTTGTATGACAAAGAATTGCCGGTAGTGAAGAGAGCTCCGGCTTTGATGGCTGCCATGGAAGTTTTGAGCGCTACATTTAAAGACCCTAAAAAAGATTCTCGGGTATTAATGCTCTTAGAGTCTTTCGGACAGTTAGTATTTGATACTTTGAGATATGATACCAAGAAAAATGAGCCGACTTTGTTTGATAATATTCGCGTTCGATTATGGGCTTTGGGTCGCACGAAATACCCTTCGTTGGTTTTGCGTTCGGTTATATTTACGCCACTCTCGAAATGGTTTATTACTGAAGTCTATGACGCTAATACAGTCTATGCTGAGGTTGTGTCCATGCTCGCAGAGTTTTCAAAATTGTCAGATGATGCTTTCCAAGATCGCATGTTTAGTGCATTTCAACTTATTACGAAGTACCAAGATAAAATTCAAAGTATCGAGGGCTCAAATAAGTCGGTGGCAAAAATTACCACTCGCTTTGTTGGTTATCTCACTGCGGTGACTGAAGATAATGCATCTACCAAGTACCGTGGAATGTTGATTGCGGACATTCTTATGCGCTTGCTCTCAGATACAGAAGTGTCTAAGGCACTATCAACACAGGCAGAAGCTGTGACTAGCCTGCGTGATCTCAAAAAACGGATTGAGCAAGAAAAAGTGATTGGTCTAAAAGGCACTTCCTATGTTAGAAAGCAGATACTTGAATTGATTGGGAAGGTTGCGCCTTAAAATGGATCTAAAGGTTTTTATTGCGGATAGTTTGAATCCTTACTTAAATATCGCTACAGAAGAGTGGATCTTTAACTCGCTCGACTCTTCTAGCCAGATACTTTACCTCTGGAGAAATCAACACACCGTCGTCATCGGTCGCAATCAAAACCCCTGGTCTGAATGCAATCTGCTAAAAATGAAACAGGATGGCATTACCTTAGCTCGCAGAAACACGGGCGGCGGAGCGGTCTTTCATGATCTTGGAAACACAAACTTCACGTTCCTATCGCCTAAAGATGGATATAAGCGTGAATCAAATATTCAGATCATTTTGGATGCTTTAAAAAAATTCAATATTCATGGCGAAGCCTCAGGCCGCAATGACTTACTTGTTCCATTTCCGGACGGGCCTCGAAAATTCAGTGGCAGCGCTTACCGTGAAAAAAAGGATCGTGCTTTTCATCATGGCACTTTGCTTTTCCATGCAGATCTGACACTTCTAGGTAATTACCTGACGCCGAACCCTAAAAAACTACAGGCCAAGGGCAAAGAATCCGTGCGTGCGCGCGTCGCCAATCTTCAAGAGATCAATCCAAGCATTAATCATGAAGTTGCACTTCCGGTTTTAATCGAATCTTTCGAGAATTTTTATGGCGGCAAGGCTACGATTGAATATCTGAATATGGACAGTTTACAAAAAAATATCGAGCTGAAAGCTCACTACGAACAGCTCAGTTCGTGGAATTGGCTTTACGGTCAGACATTGGATTTTAATCATAAGATGGATGATTACTTATCGTTGGGCTTTTTTGATTTTCACTTTTTTGTGGAATCAGGAATTATTAAAGATGTACAAATTTTTACGGATTGTCTGTATCCTTTGTTGATCGAAGATTTGACTGTGGGTTTGCGCGGACAGTCCTATGCTGCCAAGCCTGTGCTGCAAGTTGTGCAGTCGTTGATGCCCAAGTATCACGAGCAATCCGCTGGTGTTGATGAGCTTGCAAAATGGCTTGCTAAGCAGGTAGAGGCTTAGCGCTATTTCGATCCACGCTTTGAGTCTCTTTGTGATCTGCTAGTACCGCTGTGTCGAACAATCGCTTTGTTTTGGGTAATCATATGCGGCCACTGGTTGTGTTCATGATTGATTGATTTGCGCTTTTTTTCTATTGCTGAATTCAGCTAACGATACAGAACTAGCAACGCAGAGCTAGTAATTGAGCTACATTGTGTTTAGAGCTGGTTCAGATTCTCATTGATTTTCTGCTCTGAGCTTAAGCACTGAGTTATTTTTGAAAGTATAAAAGTATTTCTTGCCAGTGTTTTTGCAAGTTTATCCGCAGTCTGCTAAGTTATAAAAGTACTTTCGAAATCCTCCTGCATATCTAGAAAAACTTTTCACAGAACGTGATTGTGAGCGTTTGGTGTGGGTTCTAATTTATATTCCAAACGCCTTTGCTCGCTCAAAAAAACAGAAAATCGCAGTTTTAAAACACATGCTATACGTATTCTATATTTCTTTCTCAAAGAAAAGGGAGTTTTTATGAATTTAAAACAACTTTCTAATCATGCGCTAGTCTTGCAAATGCAGGGACTAGTTAAGTCAGAACGTAAAATGACTCATTTGATTCTTACGCATATTTTAGAAATTCAAGAGCGCAAGCTCTATGCAGAAATGGGCTACGACAGCTTATTTTCTTATTTAACAAAGTATTTTGGCTATTGCGAATCCAGTGCCTACAGACGCATTCAATCGGCAAGATTGTTAAAACAAGTGCCGGCCTTGGCTTCTAAAATTGAATCAGGAACCGTTAATTTATCTCAGCTTACGCAAATTCAAAAATGTATTAAAAATGAAAACAGTTGTGGTGCGATCGTAGCTAGTCAGAAGACGATAGGCATCGTTGAAAAAATTGAGAATAAAAATTCTTTTGAAACTCTTAAAGTATTAAGTCAAGAATTCAACCAGGCTATACAGAAAAGTGAAAGTACAAAACCGCAGCAAGATGGATCTGTACGATTAGAAATAGTTTTGACGACGGAAGAATATGAAATTCTGAAGAAAGCAAAAAGTTCGCTTTCACATGTGTGTTCTGATAATTCGTGGGGATCATTGTTTGTTACTATGGCAAAAAAGCAGATCCGCGTGAAATCTGAGAAGCCTCATCAAGGTGAACCTTTAAAAACCTCAACGACGCAAAGCTTCGCCTCTGAGCAGAAGTATCGTCCCTATATGGGTGTTAAAATTAAAAGTGAATTGTTTAAAAAGGCCGATCATTGTTGTGAGTTTCAAAACCCGCATTCGGGACAAAAATGTAAATCGACTTACCAGCTTGAGATAGATCATGTGCGTCCTCTGGCTTTGGGTGGGGATCATGACGTTCGTAATTTGAGAGTTCTGTGTCGGACGCACAATCAACTGATGGCACAAAAATCTGGTATTCAACGGCAGAAATATTGAATGGACGTCAATTTGACGGTTTGAATAGAGAATAGAGAATGTATGGCAAAGACATTCTCTAACAGTGATTGGAACACGTGTTTATGCTGACTAAAGTTTTGCGCTATTGATTACTGAGATCTGCTCGTTGAGTTTGCAGAAGTCATAGAGCCAGCCCATGCCTAATAGGCCACCGGTGAATAAGAATAATAATCCAGTGCCGATTTTTCCCATATAAAAACGATGAATTCCTAAGAAGCCAAAAAAAGTTAGTAGGATCCATGCAGCATCGTAATTGATAGGACCTGTGACATATTTGATATCGGCGGTTTTATCCATGCCTGGAATCAATGCTACGTCGATAAGCCAGCCCAAGCCAAAAATTCCGAAGGTTGCAAACCAGATTGTTCCCGAAACAGGTCTGCCGAAATAAAAACGATGGGCTCCCATAAAGCCAAAGATCCAAAGAATGTAACCCATGGCTACCGAGTGAGAATTTGTTTTCGCAGACATAGTGACTCCCTTTGAAATCCTGTTACTATCGATAGTTAAAGATGAAAAAAGTAAATACACAACGAAATAAAAATTCCATACTCGTGCTCAATGCCTCACCGAATGGTGCTAAAGGCAATGCCACTGAATTTCTTAAAGCCCATTGGCCAAAAGATGTGTCTGTTGAAATTGTACATTTGGTCAATGTTCGCAAAAACGAAAAACTTTTTAATAAAGTTTTAAATGCCCCCGCAGTGGTTTTTGTCACGGGCACCTATTGGGATTCTTGGGG
>JANNCH010000589.1:0-2475 GCA_031386315.1 Pseudobdellovibrionaceae bacterium | reverse complement strand
TGCGCGCCAAAGCATAGAGGAGTTTGGTCTCCACAATGCCAAGGTATGGCAGGCGTTCAGCCTTCATTTTTTGATGAAGTTCAATGCGTTTGTACTGTTCTTTATTTACGCGAACTTTGCGGCAATGATTGATCGCACGTGTTTCTAGTTGTCCGATCTCCCGATCTACAACTTGTTCTATAGTATGTTTATTCATTTGGTAAGGATTTGTTAGAACTTTACTCTTTTAACATTGTTAGTCAATTTTTTGACAAATCCCCTCTTCGCCCGTAAACTGAGCCGTATGCTAAAGAAAACCAACAAAATAGATAAATCAATGGTCGAACTCATGTTCGAAGTTCCGGCTGAAACCTGGATCGCTCGCGAAACCGAAGCGATCGACTTCCTCGGCAAAGACCTCGAGCTCGACGGCTTCCGCAAAGGCAAAGCCCCTATGGAAGTGCTTAAAAAGCACTTGCCGGAAATGATGGTCCTCGAGAAGATGGCTGAACTTGTCGTTGCTGATATGTACCCAAAGACAGTTTCTGAAGAGAAAATCCCTGTCATTGGCCGACCAGAGGTCATGATCACCAAGCTCGCCCGCGGCAATTCGCTCGAATTCACCGTCAAAACCGCAGTCGTGCCTGAGGTAAAACTTCCCGACTATAAAAAGATCGTCAAAGAAGAATGGAAGGAAGAGAGCGAAGAAGTTTCTGACGAAGAATTTGAACTTGCCGTCAAAGATATTCAAAAAATGCGCGCACATCAGAAAATGCACGAAGACAATATTCCTCACGAAGCTCACGACCACAAAGAGATCAAAGATGAAGACCTTCCGCCGCTCACTGATGAATTCGTCAAAACTCTTGGCGCTTTTGAAACTGTTGATGAGTTCAAGGCAAAACTTCGCGACAACATGAAGGTTGAGAAGAAAGTCGAGAACAAAAACAAAAACCGTTCCAAGATCGTCGAACGCATCGCTGAAGAAACCAAAGTCGATGTGCCTGATATTCTCGTCGAATCAGAACAGAACAAGATGATCATGCAACTCAAAGAAACTATCGAACGCGCCGGCATGAAGTTCGATGACTATGCCAAGCACATCGCAAAGACCGAAGACGATATGAGAAAAGATTTTGAAGCTGATGCCCGCAAACGCGCAATTATGGAACTCGCGCTTTTTGAGATCGGCAAGAAAGAAAATCTCACGCCAACAGAAGAAGCTGTAAACGCCGAAGCAGATAAGCTCATTGCTCAGTATCCTGGCGCAGACAGAAATCGCGCTATCGCTTATGTCGAACAAGTAATGACAAATGAAGCTGTCTTTGAATTTCTCGAGAAGAGCGTGAAGTAGGCATACAAAATATTCATAAATTTAAAAGTATAAATAATAAAGCGCCTCTTACAAGTGAGGCGCTTTTACTTTAATAAAACAATCTTTCAACCTGTAGGGCTGAAACAAACGATGGAGTGGACCCTTTCGAAAAAAATAATTAGATAAACCTTATCGAAAGGGTCCAAGTCAGATGAATCCGGACGGATGCCCGAACTCTCTGCAGATCTGCAACTGCATAGTGGCATATTGCTTATGCGGCCGCACCAAATGCTCCGATCCTCCAACGGGATCACCAACTGTAACTTCAGGAGCTACAACCCCCACCCGAACTTCTCCGTAAGTCACGTTGAAATTTGAGGATTGAGCAACCTGTGATGACAGATCAAAATGGATCGAAACAACAATGACAATCAAATAGTTCATCAACATGATCATTGGGTTTTTTGTGTTTGGTTTTATAAAGAACTGTGAGGATATTAATATAATCCCGTCCGCGAAAAGAGTCAAGCCGGGCAAAAAATTAAGCCCGTCTCAATATGAGATCAGGCTTGTATTCTTTGAACTACTTTTACGGCTTGCGATGAGGCTTAGCGTTAGAACTTTTTGATGTTCTCTCACCGTAGTACACATCTGTGCTGCCATTAGCAGAACCGGATTGGTTCGGGTTAGTATTCCATTGCTGGTCACTTCCCTGCTGGTTATTCCACTGTTGGTTATCAGAACGCAGAATGCTGGTGTCCCATTGCTGGTCATTCCAAACTTGGTTACCCCATTGCTGACCATTGTCTACATTTCTGTCAGTAGTCGGATATCCTTGTTGATGTCCTGTGTGTCCGCAATTAGGTCTGCAAGTGATCGTGCCACCTTCCTGCGGAACATTTTGCTTCGGAGCAGGGCTGGTAACAATAACTTTAGCACTGGCTTCAGCTTCTACTGTATAGAACAGTTTGCTTGATGTACCACAGCTTGCAAGGGTAAACATACCGATTACGAGGAGGAAATTGATTATTTTTTTCATTTGAGAGCTTTTTATATCTTTACTATATTATAGCAGAAAAACACCCAGAAGTCAATAGCTCCTGGGTGTTTTTTATCCTTGTATTACAAGGCTTTTTTAGACTAGCTCTTCTGGCTAGAAGGGGTAGTTGTGTGCGTAGTAC
>JANNCH010000565.1:0-3541 GCA_031386315.1 Pseudobdellovibrionaceae bacterium | reverse complement strand
CACATTCTTACCCTAAAGATCTAGGGTTTTACAAAATTTAAAATTTCATCGACAGTTGGTTGGGTCCACTCAGGTGATAGTATGTCGCCCGCCATCACATGATTGGGTGATTCAGAACGAAAAAGTTTTTTGCGAGCGCTGCCGAATAAAGGAAATTTCTGTTTAATAAGATCTGCACTGATCACTTGATCCATATCTGTGTACATCATTAAAAGCGGAATTTTTATTTGCGATAAATCAATGCTATTAATATATTTCAAAAGATCCATTAGCTCAGTGACTGCTGAAGACGGGTATTTATAAGTCCAAAAATAGGCTTGTTTTTCATTCTTTGGAACAAATGATAAATATTTTCCGATCAACAGACGAGATATATATTTGCCAAAGGGCCCAGAGGTCATCCAGCTGATCCGGGATTTAGGTCGAAAATTGGCCGAAAGAAAAATCAAGGATTCTATCTCGGGTGGATTATTTTGTGCTAAGTGCATCGCAAGGGCTGCGCCAGTGGATGTGCCCACAATAATAACTTTTCTTCCGATACGACGGCCTATGGCCAAGGCTTCATTGGCATCTCGTATCCAATCATCGGCTGTGGCTTTACCCATGTCATCGTTACTAAGGCCGTGGCCGTTCAGACGTGTGAAAAAGACATTAGCCTGTAGCTTTTGTGCAAGTTCCTCAGCCACTGGCGAAATTTCACGACGACTGGCCGAAAAACCATGCAAATAGATAATGCTTAGATCGGTGATGCGATGATCGGCATGAAACCATGTGATTGCTTTTTCAGTTTCTGCTTTAGGACCAATAACTTTTTCATTTTGGGCTAAATATTCATCGAGATCATCAGGCAGCAAAGGCAAAGGCGTGATTGCTAGGGCGGTTTTAGCTGGATGTAAGACCGTAAGAAAAAACACAATGATCGTCGATGAAATCAAAAGAAGTAAAAATAATCGAATTGCCAATTGCCACTTTTTCACAACTATATTCCCATATTGTCTTTATACAACCCTGACACAGCTCTAACCCCACCCTGACACATTTATCGCTACAATAAAAGTACATCATTGATTTACATAGGGGGACAACATGCTTAACAGCCTAGCTTTTACCAGTCTCGACAAGGTCTCAACCACTCTACAATCTATATATCAGCTTCGGTCGAATAAAATCCATAAGTTTAAACCAAAAGTAGAAATTTATGCAGAAGTTGGCCCCTTTGTTTTAAAAACAGTCACTAATGTGCAAGAACTGAAAGAAGCTCTCAAGCTGCGTTATCAGGTTTTTCACCGTGAAATGATTGGACGAGAAAAAAGTAATGGAATTGATGTTGATGCCTACGATTTCAATTGCGATCACTTAATAATCGTCGAAAAAAGAACAAACCAAATTGTAGGTACTTATCGATTGAACTGCTCTCTTTTTTCGAATGATTTTTATTCGGCTCAAGAATTCAATCTCAAACGAATTTTAGATCAGCCTGGGGTGAAGTTAGAGTTAGGACGTGCATGTATTCACAAAGATTATCGTCGCGGTATGGTGATTTCTCTTTTATGGAAGGGGATTGGCGACTATATGGCAGCGACGAATGCACAAGTCATGTTTGGTTGTGCTAGTATTAAGACCGCAAACCCCCGTGAAGCTGCGATGCTCTATAGAAATTTTTTGGACGACGGTCGCTTCACTCCAGAATATTTTGCCCCACCTACAAAGTCTTTCACGATGCCGAATTTGGATTTATGGATCAAGCACTTTAAAAGCCCACTGACAGAATCTGAGAAAATGGAAGTTAAAGAGCTCATTCCACCTTTGTGTCGTACTTATTTGAAGGTTGGTGCTTTTTTAGGGGGTGAGCCTGCTTGGGATGCAGAATTTAAATGTATTGATTTCTTGACCATACTTCATCGTGAGGATTTAAATAGGACCTTGTGGAAGAGATTCAAGCTGGACTCAGAGCAGTCGTAAAAACCTTTCTATTCATTGTTTATGTGATCAGTTTTCTGATCATTGGCTACGTCATCCACATAGTTACTCGCAACGAAAGCTCGCGTCGCCGTCGTTTCATGGCAAACGCGGCTTTTTTTACAGATCTCGCAAATAAAAGTTTTAATATCCGTGTGATTGCAAAGAATAAGCCCCCAGCAGATGAAAAGTGTATGTTGGTCGGTAATCATATGGGCTTTTTAGATCTATTGGCAGTCTATGCATTGACGCCAAGTCTTTTTGTGACCTCTGAAGAAATGCATGAAACACCGGTATTAGGTCTTATCACAGAGATGGCCGGTTGTGTGTATGTTGAAAGACGCAATCGTTCAAAGACTGTGGGTGAAATGCGCAAGCTTGCAGATGCTCTGCGAGAGGGCTTTCGTATTGTGCTTTATCCCGAGGCCACCTCGCACAACGGTGAAGAGATCCTGCCCTTTAAGCGCACTCTGATGATGGCAGCCAGCGAAGCAGGTGTTCCTATTCAACCCTTTGTTGTGAACTTCACAGATATCAATGGCGAGCCATTTATTATGAAGTGGCGTGATCATGTTTGTTGGTATGGCGATATGACTTTTGCTGAAGGAATGTGGAAGTCATTGTCTTTAAAGACTCTGACAATCGAAGTGGAGTACTTAGAAAAAGTATATCCGAAGCCAGATGAGGATCGCGGAGAGCTCGCGGATCGAGTGCGCGATATGATTGTTGCGAAGTTTGTACCGGTCAAAAAGTAAAAATCAAAACCCGCCCCCAGCATGGAAGCGGATCTCGAAAATATTTAGAAAGTTTGAGTGGTTTGAACGGTCACTGGTTGAGCAGATTGCTCAGGCAAAACGCTGAATGAAAGCTGTTCGAATTTTTGCATGCGTGCTTTTTCTTCTTGTAAACGTTGTGTTTCTAACAACTCGAGAATTTTTGATTCATTGTCTTTTTCAAGTTGGATACGAGCATTTTTAATATAATTTGTTTGAGTTTGTGCTTGAGCGAAAGTAGCTGAAGCCAAAACAAGTGCAGAAAGTGCCATAGACATTTTTTTCATAGAGTGTCCCCTTTAGGGCAACTCATAGCTGACATCAGCGGATTTGGCTGCCTTTGGTCACCCGGTTTGTAAAGATAACAACCCAGCTATCTGATAGCTTTTTGAATAAATTGATCATAGGACAGCATTTGCTGGTCAAAATCAAAGCGCGGGTCCGTAGTAATATTTTGTGTAATTCTTGCTAGCGGAGCTAAATTTTCAGACAGTCTGTTTATTGTTTTAACAAGGTTTTCAATATCATAGCTAATGCTAACGTTTTTGAATGTTTTTAGCTTGGCCACATCTTTATGCATGAGCATTGGCTTTTTATACCCGTAGGCCCAATTAAAAGAGCCTGAAATTTTGTATTTAGAGAATAGATCAAAATATGGCATCGACGGGTGCATGAGAGGCAATATCACATCCGATGAAGCCATATAAGAGGCCATATCTGCAGCACTAACATAGGCATCAAAAAAGATAAACTGAGAACTCAGACCGATGGCTTCAAGCTCTTTTCGCAAAGTTGGTCCTTCGCCTCTT
>JANNCH010000529.1:0-1591 GCA_031386315.1 Pseudobdellovibrionaceae bacterium | reverse complement strand
AAAATCTGACAGTGAAATTTTCTTCGAAAAAATTGAAGGCTTGACTGGTACAGTTGGTGATATTGATTTAAAAAGTATAACTTTTCAATTCAAAAACATTAAAGATGCTTGTCAAAACACTATGGATAAAAATCAGATTATTGCTGTATCTGAAACTGATTTTCAATCAGCCCAATGCGATAAATTTATAAAGACAAAACAAATCCATTGGATGCCTTCAGCGCGATTTCTTGTACTAAGATTTAATCCTGACACAGAGCTTTTTTCGAAAAAAGAAGCGCGCCGTTTTTTCGCCGAAAAAGTACGAACACATTTAAAAAGTAAAAATAGTGATGTTGTAGTTGAGACGAGTTTATTCCCCAAACTTTTGCCTGGATTTTTAAGTTCACAAGATTTTAAAAATCAAACATCAAACATGATGGCACATTTTTCAGGTAAGACCATTAAACTTGCGCGCGTAAATGCTTTTGGTTCAATCGTTATGGACTCTATCGAGGGAGCGGCGAGAGAACTGCAAATGAACGTAGAGGTTGAAACAAATCCAACGAACACTGTAGATTCCTTTTTGAAGGGAGAATTTCCTGTAGTTGCAGGCTCCTCAGGATTTTGGGCTCAAGATCCTGTTGGCGATGTTTCAATGTGGTTTACCAAAAATCTTCATAAAACTTTAAGTTTTGTTTGGAGAGATCACGAATTGTATAGACAGCTTGATTTGTTGGAATCTGAAGTGAATCAAAACAACATTAAGCAAATGATGGAAAATCTCAATAGACATATTGTAACGGAGTCATTAGTTGCACCAATACTTCATTTCCGTCGATGCTTTATTACTAGTCCAGAAGTCGAAGGTTTAAATTTACCACAGGCAATTACCTCACCAGCTCCTTGGCAATTAATGATCATTAAATAGCATGAGCTTAGAGAAATACCTTAAGAATTTAAAATTAAGTAAGGTCTTCCCAAAAACGATTCAAAATTCGAAGTGGCATGATTGGTATATAGTTTCATGCTTTGATGAAAGTCCAACTGCATGCATTAGTGAGGGCGTTTTTATGGGAATTGATAAAGACCCCGAAGTCGCCATGCTTAAATGCCTGACAGAATATTGCGAACGAACACTTTCAAAAGAAAGTGTTGACCCTGTAAGTTTTTTAACTAAAAGGTCAGATGGGTTTGCGGCCTTCCCAATATTTGATTCCGACTTTATTAGCGCAAAGTTAGAAGCTCGAAAAAATGCCCTCAATGAAGCAACTGAAAGATACCTATGGTCAACGTGGTGGGATCAAGCAACAACTGCATTTCAAATGTATGATGCGCTTGAATTAGAATTTGAATTTAATTTGAATTTTCGAAGCATGATAGCTGAGTTCGAACTTGAAACTATTCAAGAAATTCAAATTGATGACGCCTCTCGCACACAAAGGCTTTCAATATTTTTGGCTAAAACACAGTTTGGTGGCTTTATCACTGGAGGCGCATGCTCACCAGCAAGCGAACCCATGAAGCGATTTGTCCCTGCTTTTGGCGAGCTGCTGAGACATCTACTAGCCTTTCGTAAGATGCAAAAAACTGAAAAATCAAAATTTACTTT
>JANNCH010000519.1:0-1900 GCA_031386315.1 Pseudobdellovibrionaceae bacterium | reverse complement strand
CGCGCGCCCGCCTGGAACTGGGCTGGGCCCACTTTCTGGACGGGCGCCGGGACTTGGGGACCGATCTGACCCTTCACGCGCAGCATGACTTTGAAGCGCTGGGCGACAAGGCGGGCGTGTACGCCGCATTGACCTGCCTGGGACGCCTCTACATCGGTCGCCCGGGCAAGGAGAGTGCGGCCCAGGATGTCTGGTCGCGGCTGGAGCAGATCGACGAGGCTGAGATTCCTTTGCGCCTGCGCTTGATCTGCCAAAGCACCCTGGCGCCGCAGTTCGAAGGCGGCCACAGCGTCGAGCGCCTGCGCGAACTCCAGCGCATAGCGCAACAGGCAGGTTTCGACGCCCAGGCCGCCGTCTGTTGCATGTACATCACCGACAGCCTCTTGCGCCTGGGTCGCTACGAAGAAGTTGTCAAGGTGGCTGATGGCATGCTGCAGGGAGAGGGGCCGATCCTGAGAATGCGTGCGGTCATAAACCACAACCGGGCGCATGCCTTGGCGCGCCTGGGCCGGTACGCCGAGGCGCAGACGGCAGCGCAGGTGTTGCTCCGTGCGATGCCGTGCTGGGCGTTCCTGGTCATGGACTTGTTCGCCCTGGTGAACGCGCACAGGGGCCGCCACGCCCAAGCGGCGGTGCTGCTTGGATGCAGCGCACAGGTCAAGCGGGCGCGCGATCTTCAAGACGAAGGACCGGAGTTGACGATGATCAACGAGACACTGGCGTTGCTGCAGCACGAACTCGGCGAACAGCGGGTGGCTCAGTTGATGAGTGCGGGCTCGGCCATGGCGGTCGCTGACGTGCTGGCCATGGCCTGGAGCCAGCCAGAGGAGTTGGCTGCTCGCTGAGGCGCCGGGGTCAAGCGCCCTGCAGACGGGCGAACAGGCGCGGTCCGATGCGGGGATGCCTTCCCACAGGTGTCTCGCTGCGCGCAACCACCACCTTCACGACGTGCAGGCCACGCAAGGGCCTGGAGCTGCCATCCAGGTGAATCCGGTGTCGAAACACCGGGCCCAATCCGACCTCAGGCAGCCGACGCAGTAGCCAGTCCAGCGCCTGTTGTATCGAGCCCGGTTCGCTGTGCGCCGTCGTCTCAAACCGCGTGCGCCGGCGGCTGTCTGTGAGCCCTGCCAGCAAGTGTTCAGTCTTCCGCGGATGCGCAGTTGCGTCCAGTCGGCTCGCCATTTCCTTGGCGCCCGGTTGATCCGGTCGTCTTGACAGGATCACCGACAGGCGCGTTTGCGCGGCTTCGCAGACAGCGCGCGAGAGAGCAACGTGCCGGTCGAAGTGCAGCCCCCAGCCGCGTGAGACTGCCGGTGCCAGGCCATGTTCGGCCTGGTCGTGCAGTCCGGCCTGGAAGCAAGGCAGTCCCAGCGCGTTCGGCAGGTGGCGAACGAAGAGCTGCACGCCCCGCCGCCGCCAAGCCGATGACATGTCCGCAAAGGGCTGGGGCAAGGTGGTCCTGGCCAAGGCCGCAGACTCGTCACGCGCCATATGCAGCGCCACGGTGTCGCGCTCCATCACTTCCAGCAGCGCATGCAAGGTGGCTTCTGCCAGGGTGTTGCCCGACGCCAAGCCGTTGGTGGTGCTGCCCCACAGCGCCGGCACTCGCTGCTTGGGCGCCGGCCACAGCACCAGCTCAGCCGGCAACAGCACCTTGCGCCTCGTTGGGAGCAGTTCGCAGTCAACCGCAGGCAGGTGGGCGCGTGGGTCCAGCCGTACGCCCAGCTGCGGGGCGAAGTCGACCATGCCAAGGCCTTCAGGCCACCGACTGGTCAACTCTGACAGCGACATCCGTTCAACGGCGCAATGAACACTCGCGCTCTCGCTGGCGGCAAACTCAAGCGCCTCCATGACGGCTCCAGCGCGCGCGTCGGTTGCAGACAGGCCCTTGCCTGAGTGC
>JANNCH010000435.1:0-1678 GCA_031386315.1 Pseudobdellovibrionaceae bacterium | reverse complement strand
CATCTTGACTTAGTGTCCCTGGCACCGGGAGTTTAGATGTCGATACAAATTTTACCTGCTGAAGTTGTGGATCAAATAGCGGCCGGCGAGGTCGTTGAAAGACCTTCGCACTTGGTAAAAGAAATTGTCGAAAACAGCCTTGATGCAGGGGCGACCAGCGTGCATATCGAATTTTCATTGGGTGGTCGCTTCGTTAAAGTGATCGATAACGGTAAGGGGATTGCGCCTGAAGATTTGCCCAAAGCCCTTGAAAGATTCGCAACTAGCAAAATTTCAAAAACAGAAGATCTTTGGAAGCTTAAAAGTTTTGGTTTTCGTGGTGAGGCGCTTGCGAGTATCGCAGCCGTTAGTTATCTAACTATCACCTCGAGACGTGCTGAAGATAAAACAGCCCATCAGCTTGTGAGTGAGTTTGGTCGTAAAAAATCAGTGGATCCCATCGGCGGTTCGCAGGGTACGACGATTGTCATTGATAAACTTTTTGAAAATACTCCGGCTCGATTAAAATTTTTAAAATCCGATGCTGCCGAGCATAGTTCAATCAAAACAACTTTGAAGGCCATGGCCCTTTCGCATCCAAAAGTTGAATTTCGTTTGCAAGAAAATGCGAAGCTAATCGCCTATTGGCCAGCATGCAATTCCCCGCAAGAACGAGTCGAGCAGATCCTCGAGATCAAGCCCTTATTTGTGGGCTCTGCTGAGCGCGAAAACGTACGTGTCCATGCAGTTTTTGCAGATCCGCATACCGTTGCGAAGACATCTAAAAACATCTGGTTGTTTGCGCAAAATCGTTGGATTCAAGATCGCAGTTTGCAAGCGGCGGTCATGGAAGCTTACCGAAGTCTTTTGATGCACGGTGAATTTCCGATTGCTGCCGTTTGGGTCGAAACCGATACGGATGCCATCGACGTCAATATTCACCCGACAAAATCCCAAGTTAAATTTCAAAACGCATCCCTTGCTTTTCGTGCCGTGCAGGCCAGTCTGCGGGACGCTTTAGAAAAAGCGCCGTGGATGGAAGGCAAAATGCCGACACCTACTTCTTATGCTCGTCCAGCTACCAGTGTGGAATCAACCGATTACTCAAGCATGAGCTTTCGCGATCCTCAATTAGACCGTGCACAGTATGCTAAAAAAGAATTCAACTGGTCTCGACCTGCTGAGCCCGCTCGCATGAAAAATACTTTGCAGGTATTAGAAGAGGCCGCAGAGGCCCGCGAAGTTTCTTTTGCGAACAAAAGTGTTAGTGCATACGAGAAGCCCTTCAATCCTTTGACTGAAAAGTCTAGTGCGCAAGGGTATTGGTCTTCGTTGGATGTTTTAGGTCAGGCCAATCAAACCTATATTGTTTGTCAGGCCCGTGACCGTATTGTTTTTGTAGATCAGCACGCGGCCCATGAACGCGTCGCCTATGAAAAGTTAATGACGGCGTGGAAGGGTGGCAAGATTGATATTCAAGATTTCCTCTTTCCATTAGCGATCGATATGTCCCCCGATAAAGTCGAGGCCCTGATGACTTTGTCAAAAGACATTGAGAAGCTAGGGGTGCACATCGAAGAGCTTGGGCCGGGGACAGTCGGTGTAAAAGCGGCGCCTTTGATTATTAAGGAATCCATTTTGAGTTCTGTCTTAGATAAAGTAGCCAGTGAATGTGTCGACCAAGGGGGTAGTTACTCTT
>JANNCH010000143.1:0-2730 GCA_031386315.1 Pseudobdellovibrionaceae bacterium | reverse complement strand
CTAACGTTTTGCGCCAAAACAGAATTCCCCACAAAAGCAAAAGAACTAAGAACTGCAAAATTGAATAAATGTTTTTTCATATTCTCCCAAGATTGGTTAATTTTTTATGAAGCGCCCTATTGCTCTTCATTTGAAACTTTCGTTTCGTTGATAAAGTATGTCATTCTAAACAGCTTAGCCTCTCATCTATGTGCTCCTTTTACACTGCCCTGAACGATGTTATAAGAAATCTATTAGCTGGTTTCAGAGCTTTCGGCTTCAACGTTTATAGAATAGACCGACTTAAATCGTGCTTCAATCGGATGCTTTTAGAATCTCAAAACACTTCAAAAGATTCATAAAAAGTGTTTCAAAATCTCGCTTTGATACTAAAAACATTTCACTCTGAAACATGATTTTCAGCGTTAGTGAGACGGCACAAAGCGTGAGGTTAATGATCCAAAGGCGAGGCAAACATATGAAATTGAGTTTAAAGCGTTCTAAAGCATTCCGTGCGGTGATTTTTTGGCAAGTGCAGGACTTTTTGCGCCCCCATCGCTACTTGCCCGAGTTCAGCCCATTCATAGAGTTGATCTTACCCCGAAAAAACGGACACAGGAACTATGCGGCGTTTAGTAGTTGTTCTTCGTACTGCATCGGCGTCTGTAGCCAAGCGAAGAATGCATTCTTTGCCGGTTATACCAAACTTCAATAAATTCAAATATCGCAGCCATTGCCTAAGCTCTCGTCTTAAACCTAGTGTGATAGACTAATTCTACCTTCAACGTTCTAAAAAAACTTTCTACGAAGGCATTGTCGTAGCAGTTTCCGCCATCTCCAAGCATTGGAGCAACCGAAGGCCCAATTTTCATTTCGAACACACCGATACCGACCGACCCATGGTCGCCAAAATTTCCCATCGAAGCTTGCCTAATTCGTTTATAAATAATTGCCTCTGAGTAAGCTTGTCCTTAACTGAGTTGAGTCAGTCCTTCATAGGAGCTTTTCAAGACACTGTGTGGAAAACATTAACCTATCGTTAACCTAGAAAAGCCTTATAATCCGAATGGCGCAGAAAACTCATTAAATCCTTTTCACTTTCTAACTCGGCAATAAAAAGCCAGCCTTCGCCGTAAGGATCGTCATTAATAATACTAGGGTCCTCTACAAGTCGAGAATTGAGTTCAAGTACAGTTCCGCTAAAAGGACCAATAAAATCCATTATATTTTTAACGCTCTCAATGGTCCCATAACTTGAATCTACGCTGATTCGATCGCCTTCGTCTGGCAAATCCACGTACAGGATTTCACCCATTTTGAATGTTGCAAATTCTGTAATCCCAAATGTGACTACATTTTCGTCAACTAACAACCACTCATGATTCTTTGTATAGAAGAGCTCTGCAGGAAAAGTGAAAAGATTCTTATTAAAACTCAATTAATGCCTCGATTTACCAAATGCTATCAAGTTAGATATAAATTAGTAAGTTTTGTAATTGCAACATTTTGCAATAGTTATTAGTAGCTGTCTCTCAAGTCATGTCGGGTCATTTTTATGAGTCTCTACAGCCCCCACTATTAAACCACACTCAACCTGCTTTAACTAGAGACGTTCAATATTTTTTTATGAAGTTCCAAAGTCAGGACTTCGATTCTTTTACTCAATTGCTGGGTCACCTCAGTTAACACTGTATTTTGTTTTAATAGCTCAGTGAGTTGAATAATTTGAACGGAGGCGATTTTTTCTCGCTCCTCGCTAGCCTGGGCGATTGACTCTCTATGTTGGGCATCTGCCTCTGAATGCACCTTATCCCGATCAGCCTGCCTCGTTTGTGCAAGCAAAATAAGAGGGGCCGCATAGGCCGCTTGAAGGCTAAAGGCTAAATTCAAAAGAATGAACGGGTAAATATCGAAACTGGTAAATCCGAAAATATTAATTAAAATCCAGATCGCAACAATCATGGTTTGCCCTATCAGAAATCCCGGAGTTCCAAAAAATCGCGCGAAAGATTCAGCCTTAAGGGCAAACCAATCATCACCAAAAACTGAATTTAAGTGTATATGCGGCAGATGATAACGAAAGAAACTTCCTTTGTTTTCTGTATGCAATTCTAATTTGCGTGGCTGTTGAATATTCTTTTGTGAATCCATTTTATACCAATCCAACTTTCTAATTTTATATTCTATTTGAATTGCAAATAATAAACCAAGTGTTCATTTCATTTCCCCAGGATTTCATAAAAATGGCATACTCTATGCTTTATATAAATTGACTCTGTTGAAAGAACACCAACAACTTTTAAGAGAAAATATAGGACTGTCTGTCTTGCCAACGGGACAAAATGGCAAAATCATCTACAATAAGGGGATTTATGACAAGCTATGCAAAAGGACCAGACCCTTTAGAATTCGATTTCTTGGCGCAGCAGCAACTGTTACGGGCTCAAAGCATCTAATTACGAAGACGATAAAAAAATTGCCGAGGGACCATGTCCAAATTTAATACCAAAGCCCCCATCATGGGGATCACAAGCGAAGAAGCACAACTAGGTCTCAAAAAATTTGGACTCAATGAGTTGCAATGAGAGAAAACGAAATCTCGATGGTCCATCTTGTTAGAGCAGTTTAAAAGTCCACTGGTTGTGATTCTTATTTTCGCTTGCATTGCATCTCTTGTTTTAGAGGACAAACTCGAAGCAATCGCAATAGGCTCGATTCTTTTTCTCAATGCTCTGATCGGGTTCTTTCAAG
>JANNCH010000400.1:0-2785 GCA_031386315.1 Pseudobdellovibrionaceae bacterium | reverse complement strand
TAATCCTTATCCTTGGACAGGTATTTATTTCAACAATATTCCTTTAAAATTCCCAGTTTACATACGTAGTGCAGATGCCAATGCAATTTTTGCTCAAGCATTTTTTGCAGTCGGGATTCGCAGACATAGCGGCCATTTTTTTCGCGACCATAAATATCGTCACTCACGATCATATCATAGGCAGAAATTGTTTTTGCAATGGTCTGAGAGGCTTTACCTGCTAAGAAAAAATAACGGGCCACTTCTTGTCCGGCACCGATTTCGGCAAAGGCTCCGTAGCGGCTCAGATCTAGATTGATTTGATGGGCTTTTGAAAGTGCATCAGACATTGTTAAACATCCTCTTCAGTTTTAACCCAGCCGGTGATGGCTAAGCGCAAGGCCTTTTCTGTCGGCAAGTCGACTTCGGTGATTCTATCGCGGTCAACAAGGACGGTGAATCCCCCTAAGCTATAGCTCAGTGGAATATAAACCGTGACTTTGTTCTCGCCGATTCTATCGAGTGGGGGAATATCATTGAATGATTCGCGTGTGACAAGCCCCATGGCTTTGATGTTATTTCCAAGATCAACAAGGACTGCCGAGCGCATGTCTTTTGATCCGCCCTTGTTGAACAAATTCATGAGGTCGCGCAGTGGCGAGTAGATCGCTTTAAAGAAAGGGATTTGTGTGAGTCTCTTTTCGAGACTTTGCAAGAGTCCTGCAGTGATCAAGTTGTTCAGTAAGAAACCTAGAATGAAAATCAAAATTATGGTGAGCAAAAATCCTAAGCCTGGGATGTAAACAGGTAGGATACGGCGCAGGGCCGAGCCAAACAAGCTATCGACGATTTGTACCCCTGTATAGACCACATAGATGGTGACTGCGATGGGAAGAAATGTGACTAGACCTTGAAGAAAGATTTTTTGCAGCTGTTTCATTACTAGATTCCTGCCTTTTTCTGAATGCTGTTCGCATTGCATACGCGTTTTTACTGATGATATCATAGCCTTCGAAATTGTCTCATTTTGTATCGCTAATTTCACTCAATTTTCCAAGACTTCTGTCCGAAAAGATATCTAACTCGGGGAGTTGATATGAGAATATCAGTAACAGTACGTTTTTTCACAAATATGATCGCCACTTTGGCCGCTTCAGTGGTGTTGTCATCCCTTGCCAATGCTCAATCACCCCAGGTGGTGGCGGGCGAATATTTGGTTAAATTCCGCAGCGCAAGAATTGGATCTGCGGATGTGAGCCAAAAAATCATGGGTAAGGGGAGCCTCAAAGGCGCCTTTAAATCCTTGGGAATTTATCATATTGCTTTAAAACCCAGTGACGAGCAGTTGGGTATAGATCAGTTGCGCCAAGATCCTGACGTTGAATTCGTTGAACCCAATTATATTTTAGGCGTTCCTAAAGTTGGTAATGATAAAGATGATAAAATCGTTTCTGGTTTTTCGCGCAGTGAAGTCGAGCAAATGGATGCATCTGCCAGTGCTGTGAATGGCGTTGGTACCTATTCGCAGTCTGCGGCTCCGACCCATGTGGTGGACTCATGGTCTGTGGCGACAGCTCCGAACGGAAGTAATAATATTATTGTGGCAATCGTAGATACAGGCTTAGATAAAGCCCATAAAGTTTTTAAACCCTATGGTGAAGTTTCGGGCGTGAACACTGGTGGTACCGGAGCACTTTGGATAAACACTGTCGAGGCCAACGGTCATCCGGGTGTTGATGATGATGGCAACGGTTTCGTCGATGATGTGAATGGATTTAATTTCATTACAAATAACGGAAATTTTTATGATGACGACGGTCACGGCACACATGTGGCGGGTATCGTTGTCGGTGCAGGATTGAATATCTTAGCAAACCCTTTGGCCGTGTCTAAAATTAAAATTATGCCTTTGAAATTCTTAGATGGAAATGGCTCGGGATCAACGGCCAACGCTATCCGTGCGATTTACTATGCGGTGGATAATGGTGCACGCGTGATCAATAACTCATGGGGCGGCCCGAGTTATAGTCGTTCTTTGCACGAAGCTATGACCTATGCGTACAACCATGAAGTCATTATGGTGACCGCAGCTGGTAACTATTCGAAAAATAATGATTCAACTGCGATGTACCCTGCCAACTACGATGTTCCGAGCAACATTTCTGTGGCAGCAACAACAGATTCAGATGATCTTGCTTACTTTTCAAATTTTGGTCAGGGCTCCGTTCATATTGGTAGCCCTGGGATGAATATCTACAGCACGATACAAGGCAACTATTATGGTTACCTTTCGGGAACAAGTATGGCCGCCCCATTTGTTGCGGGTATGGCAGCCATGGCGCTCAGCGAGTCTCCGAATATGACGGGCTATCAATTAAAAAATATGATGTTGGCACAATCCGACGCTGATTCTCATTTGAATGGAAAAACCACTTCCTCCGCTCGAATCAATTCTTTAAAAATTGTGCAAGCTGCAAAGTCGATGGTTTACACGACAGCTTATCAGCCTGATTATTCTCCGAACTACCAGTCCCAGGATTTTGCTTCTTCTTCAGAGGGCAGCTCTCCGAAGGGTGGTTGTGGGACAGTGACAGCGATGCTGAAGGGCGCCGGTGCGGGTGATCCGCTGGGTGTACTTGCAGGATTGATGCTTTTACCATTGATCGTTTGGATGGCATTACGTCAAAGTGCACAGTCTTCGAATCCACAAAATCAACGTCGTCACGATCGCTTCAAAATGAACTCAGAAGTTCGCGTGAAGATCGGTGATCGCGAATTGGTTGGTGCCATGAACTCGATCTCGATG
>JANNCH010000376.1:0-3563 GCA_031386315.1 Pseudobdellovibrionaceae bacterium | reverse complement strand
AAAATGAGCAAATCCCTCGGCAATGCCATTCAGCTTTCAGATTCATTCAATGATCTAAAGAAAAAAGTACAGAAGATGTACACAGATCCCAATCATTTAAAAATTGAAGATCCAGGACAGGTTGAGGGCAATGTGGTCTTTTCATTTTTGGATATTTTTGATCCCAAAAAAGAAGAGGTCGAAGAACTCAAAGCGCATTACCGTCGCGGCGGTTTAGGGGATGGCACTTTGAAACAAAGATTGGTCGGTGTGCTAGAAGAGTTCATCGCACCGATTCGCACCCGTCGTGCCGAGTACGAAAAAGATTTGGGCGAAGTGGATCGCATATTGAAAGCGGGGACTGATAAAGCCCGCGCCCGTGCTGCTAAAACCTTGGACGAAGTCCGCAAAGCGATGCATCTGCTTTAGGGTACGCCGTTACTTTTTGCACTACGGTGCGCAAAGTGCGGCGAATGCCGAGTTGTCTTTGAGATTAGAAAAGTTATTGCCGACCGAATTGCGCACCGTAGTGCAAAAAGGAACGGCGTACCCTATGCCTTTCGAAAAGTAACGGCGTACCTTAGGCTTTGCGGCTGTATTTCATAGAAGCTAGTTTAGGGATGGTGTAGATCATCCAATCGCCATCTCGCTCGCGAGTCATGCCCTCGGCAACAATCGGTTTTTCAAATGGAAATTCTTCTTTAAAACTTTGAAAAGTGCTTGTGGCTGTTTTTTTGTCGCCTTCATCTATGGCGTCTTTAAAGGCCCTTTGGCCACTGACCTGAACACCATCTGGCTTTACTGTAACGCGTACAGAGTCTTTTTCATGCTCAGGTACAAAAGCTTTTAAGACATAGAAATCCGGGCTTTCACGCATATGGCTGCCACGGTCTTCGACTTTGTAAAATGGATCTTCTTCTTTGCCTTGATAGCGGCCCACATTACGTACGAATTTTCTTTGCGTGTTTGTAAGTTCAGTATCATAACGTTCGTTTTGAATTTCGAGTTCTTGACGGTTTCGGTCTTCATTGATCTCAAAATTGCGGGCATGGTGCTTGCTTTGAGTTTCAAGCTGCTTTTTTTGACGTTCTTTGGTCTCGCCAATTTTGTTTGAGTACTCTTTGTTCAAGTGCTGTTCTTTATTAACCCACTGATTCTGGGTTTTGTTATAATTCTTTTGATACTCTTCGTCGACGCGATTTATTTTGTTTTCAGTCAATTGGCGTTCTTGATTTATACGTTCAGAGCCACGCTCGCGGGTTCTGTCGTAGTCACGCTGTTGATTAGCAACTAATTTTCCTTGAGCTGTGCGTCCCATGTCGATCTGGGCTTGCAAAGTCTTTTCATTGTTCGTACGCGCGATGATTTGTTGTCTTTCGCTGTAGTCCTTTATGTGCTCAACTTCTTTATTGTGGTGCTCTTTTGTTTGTTGAATTTCGACTTGCGATTTTTCGCGCACGTTTTCGATTTGTTTTTGCGAATTTTTTTCGATCTGCTGAAGCTTTGCATGGGTCGTTGAGCGTGTGCTATCAAGTTGCTCTTCACGTTTGCTTTGAGTTTCTTCTAACCGAGAACGATAGTTTTTTTCAAGTTGGTCTAATTGGCTTTTATGACGGTCGTAATGTCTTGCTCGCTCGTCTTGAGCGAATTCATTCGTGTCGCCCTGGGATTTACGAATATGATTGATCGCCGCTTCGTTTTGTTCGATGAGAGCCGCTTTTTGACTTTTGTAATTATTCTGAATATGCGCGATCTCTGAATCTTGAGACTGCTGCAGGCGTTTCTTTTTTTCGTTTTGCGATAACTGCATTTCAGAGATTTCAGTCTGTTGTGCTTTTCGCGTGCTTCCATCTATGTTCGACATAGATTTAGTGTATCAAAAAGAGACTCTATAGGGTTGGTATGGACCGTGAATCTAGCCGTTAGGGTTGGGTAGGCGCAGATATTCCTTCAGCATTAGAGTCAGAGGCCGGGTTGCGTGGATTTGGACACAAGGCAAGGCCATTGGTACGTCCGTAGCAGCGCCAAGTATCAATGTAGGTGACGGTCTCATTAGCTTGAACGCTGTGGTAACCTCGATATTGGTCGGGGTCCAAGGTGCTTTCAACAAGGGTGAAGCTAGCAGGTTCTTGAGTGTCGCTAGGTGTTTTTGCTATTTTCAAGACAAAAACGCGGTACTCAGCAAAACTTGCTGACCCCGAAAGTAGTATAGCTAAAAAAAGTAAGAGCCCTGTTCTCACAGGACTCTTATCGGCTTTATGAAATAAATATCAAGTGGGCGTTTTAGTGCAGATCTTCGTGATTGGCACGCACTGTATTTTCAACGATATGAAAGTAAGCGCGTACTAACATGGTATAGGCTTCAGGTGCTAAAGAGTTCAAGTAAGCCATTTTCTCGAAGTATGTTTTTTTAGCAATAAGTTCTGTCATCACATCCTGGATCTTTTTCATTTTATCCAGATCGTAGAAATCTTTGTCGTCTTTTACTTTTCTTAAGGCATCCGCGATAGATTTATTGTCGAAAAGTGCGTGGACCCCCATAGCAGAATGAGTCAGAAGAGCTTCCATTCGCTCCAAACTTTTTTCCTCTATGTTTGACAAGCAGGCCTCCTTGTAGTGGCTTCCTATATTCAATGCTGAGGAATATCAGGCAGACTTGCAAGACAATTAATGCCAGCAATGACAGAGGTCGTCAGAGAGGGTACAGAGAATTTATGTTGTTGTGAGGGGGCTAGTTCTCAAGGATAATAAAATAGATGACAAACGCGAAGACAAAATCCCGAACGAAAACACTGGCAAAAACCCAGACGAAAACCAAAAAGACTCCGACCGATGCGTCCGAAAAGGAATACATCGTCATTGACGAGGCTCAAGGGTTGATTTTTGAAAGTGAAACGGATTTGTTTGGTTATTTCCAAGACGCCATTGATGCACTCGAACATGAGTATCAGTCTTTGTTTTCAGAAGATGACTTCACCGATGAAGAGCAGATCGAGCTCGAAACATATCTTGATGCAACACTCGACGAGCCCGACGAGATCTGGATGGATGACCAGACCTTTAAAGATCTGATCGTTTATCATTTTATTCGTGCTTTTGAACATGCCGAACAAACTTTGCATTATATTGCATCGGCCTATGTCACAACGGAAGAAGAATACCCAACTTTTGTTTTTATCCATTTTCCAACCCGCGATAAAAACATGGTGGAAAACTATCAACGCGCAGAACTCGTTTACGACAAAGGCTTCGAACGCACTTTGAAAGGTGCCATCGATGGCGATTCGTTGGGCGAGGGGGATCCACTTGCCATGGGTCTATACAACGCAATGCTAACGGTACGTTCAGATAAAGATATCGGTGAAGATCAATTTCAAGATTATTCTGAGCTTCGTGAAGACACCATTGAAAATGCCGATGAGATTTGGCGCAAGAATGATTTAGAAGGAAATATCCTGGTATCTTTTATTAAAGAATTTCCGGATCATGAAACTCAAAAAGATCTTAGCTATGTAGCTGTCACTCAAGAAGATACACAAACGAATGTTCATTCTTTGTTGTTTTCGTTTCCGACGACAGATAAC
>JANNCH010000371.1:0-4142 GCA_031386315.1 Pseudobdellovibrionaceae bacterium | reverse complement strand
CCCAAAATATTCAATTGGCGCTGATTGGAATCATAACTAGCAACTAAGTATGCAACGAACACCAGAATAATTATTAAAAATAAAAATCCAACAATAGAGTGACTTCGATCGATTCCAGTTTGGCCAGCAATGATTTTTTTTCTACCATGAACCATACTCAGTCCAATGGCATCACGATATTGCAAACTGTGAATAATAATTCCCAAAATATGCGCTATCACAACAACAATAAATACGTTCACACATAGCTCGTGAAGATCTTCAAAAAATTCTTTGTTGATATTTTGCGTCATCATAAGACCTGTGAATCCTAGGCATAAAGCAAGAAACATCATCGCCACCGAAGCCCAGCTTGACGCCGGGTTATGGCCTAGATGTTCAGCGGTCTTGCGATGAACAATAGCTTTTAAATAATTAAATAGCTTTGCGGGGCTAAACTCAAAAGAGCTAAATCTTGCATAGCGACTGCCACAAAAACCCCATACTATTCTAAGAATAACAAGTAGGCTTAAAACCAAGCCGATTATCATATGATACGGATACGCAGCTGAATCATCTTCATATAATTTTGCAATGAAAAATGAGCTTAAAAAGCAACCAGCGAACATCCAATGAAAAAAGCGTGTCGGTAAATCGTAAACTCTTATTTTCGAATTCATAGTCTCTACTTTACAATATCGATTTCAAAATAGCCTTTAATTATAAATTATTATGTATGAATTGAACGAATAAGACATGGGGCAACTCACCTAGTTTACAAATCTAGGTAACTTTAGGTCATATGCCACTAGACATTTACACTCAATCAGCCAACAATATGAATCAAAATTGAAAGATAAGAGGAAAATATGCGAAAATTTATATGTGTTCTGAGTCTATCTTTATTGACGAGCGGTGTAGCTCTAGCTAAAAAAACTTGTACAGATCAACCCAAAGATAAATGGATATCAGAAGACGATTTCAAAAAGAAAGTCGAAGCTGAGGGATACAAAATTCGTAAATTTAAACAGCCCGGAAGCTGCTACGAAATCTATGGCACTGACAAAACCGGAAAAAATGTTGAAGTCTATTTCAATCCAGTCGATGGCAGCATTAGCAAATCAAAATAGTCACATTAAGTTTTTTGAGTTGGCAGTAAAAGATCTTCTAGAAAAAACGCTGCCAGCTCTGACCTACCAGACAAACCAGCCTTTGAATATATAGACATTGATTGGGCCCTTGCTGTTTTTTCGACAGTGCCTCTAATTTCGGCGACTTCTTTTAAACTCATATCCTTCAACAATAAAAAGGCGACTTCTTTTTCTGAATTCGTTAGTCCCCACAATTGAAGCTGCAGATCGATCGCCAAACTCAAAACCATCGACATATTTTTTAGACTGCTCACGCCACTTTTCCGAATCTTGCTGCAACTGTTTGGATTTCTGCTTTTCATCGGCCAGTAGATGTTTTGTGTTGAATGAATTACGCATGAGATAAAATACACCAAACAAGGCCGTTAAAGTTGTTAACATTTCCCAAAGCAAGTGGGCCCAATGGGCACCCTCGCGAGAATCCTCAAAAAGGTCTAGCGTGACCATAACAACGATTCCAAATAATATCGCTGCTATTAACTTACGTTCTTTTTTATTCATATCTGCCTCAACTTGAGATTCACTTCTTGCAGACTAGTTGGTTCATAGGCCAAAAACAAATTCATATCGAATATCTGCAATTGGTCATAATAACTCAATTCGGACATACAGACCTAGGTCATAGTGCATTTAACCACTTTTCAGTGAACTCAGCCACATAGGTCATTTGCCCTCTATCTCATATGCAAAATTAAATCGAACATAAAAGACTATTCAATATCAGACATCGGAGACAGCTCATGAAAAAATTTATTATATTGTCCAGCTTTATGTTGTTCACCACCTCATGCTTTAAAGGCCAACTCAGTGGAAGCGCGGACAACAACGGTGGCAATACGGGCCAGACAATCGACAATGCATTTCAAGCCCAGGCATTGCAGATTTTGAAAACCAACTGCTCTTCATGTCATGGATCAACGACAGGACCTGCCAATGTCTACGGGCTTGATGACCCAAATCATTTAGTCAGCTCTGGCCTCATTGAGCCCGGCGACCCCAACCGCTCACCTTTATTTATGCCCATTGCAGACGGGTCAATGCCACCTTCAAAACCAGTTTCGGCCGCGGATCAACTCGTCATTCAAAACTGGATCGCGAACGTGGCAACTACACAGCCCACTCCTACGCCGACCCCGCCGCCGTTACCGACTCCAACGCCCACACCTACACCGCCCCCTACTTCTGGTGAGCCAAAATATTCCGAGATAAGTACTAAAATACTCAGCGTAAAATGCACTAGCTGCCACAACGTCAGCACATATGCGCGAGTCATGAAATGGGTTTCTGCGGGAAACCCCAACAGTAGCAAACTATATAAAGAAGTTAAGTCAGGCTCAATGCCGAAAGGCAGCTCGAAATTAACCACAGCTCAAGTTCAGTCTATTTATAACTGGATTTTAGCAGGCGCAAAAAATAACTAACTATAGGGTGCCAGGTCTTATTTATTGTCCATATAATCAATGATGACCTGCTTCAATTGGCTTTCAGAACTTTCACGGCTGCTAGAGTCTATTCCTATAAGCTCATCAACTGTTTCTGAAATTTGTGTTTCGAATTGATCTAAAAATGCACTGGTTGCAACACGGTCAGAGAACAACTCACCACCCGTTTGCGCTTTATAAAGCCCTATGAAAGCCTCACGAAGCAAATAGGCTTGATATATAAATGGAGATTCATCATCCCTCTCTACGATATCAAGGGCTTGCGCTAACTTTGGATCTTGTTTGATCGCTAACTTCTGAGCTGCATCGACCTTCTTAACAAGTTCAAGAGTTTCTTCGATAGTACGTGGATCTTGCTCAATCACCAAGTCATGCATTGATTTTTTGGCCTTCTGCAGCCATACATTGTACATATCGTAACTATCACCAGATTCATCCACAGGTGTCGGCAACAACATCATAAGAATATCTTTCTTTTTTGCAACAGTGCTCACGTGAAAAACAGTAGCTCTATCGCAGGCCAAATCAAAAGGCTTACCGACTTGCGTAGTGGCTAAAGACACCGTGCTTGAACTAAGACCATTATCACTCGTTGTAATTGAAAAATAGAAAAGACCACTTTGAATATAAACAGTCATACGTGCTTGGTTTTGCTGTGTCCAATGACTAATACCTGCAATTTGCAAATTCAAAGAAAGGGGTGACAACTCTGCAAAACTGGATGCTGTCATATAAAGTCTAGATAGCAATGCATTGTAGGTATTAAACTGTCTATCTATATCAAAAATCTGACTCGTCAAAACGTCTTTTTCATTTTTTAATTTCTTAATCTCAGTATTCAGATTATCAAGATCTTTTAGTCTTTGCGTCGACTCTTTATCAACGATAAAACCTATGCTTGAATTTTTATCTTTTGCTAAACTAGCAGAATCAATTCTTTCTTTCCAAGCTGAACCAAAGCAGCTTTGACCTGCTCCAAACGTAGTTTAGAAGTTTTTCGAGTCAACGAAAGTTTTAAATACTTTGCACTTTGTGCTTCATTAAAACTCGCAGAAAGCGAACCCAAATCATTTTGGGAAAGCTGCATAGAACCAGACTTTTTTATTGCTTGAAGAATTGATGTGTAAATAGGCACAGCAATTTCAGATTCTAAAAAAAATTCTGGCAGCAAGGCTGTTTTTTGCACTGAATTAATTTTATCATCTTTTACATTTATCTCAGGCCTGCACAAAGCATCACAAACCGATTGAATTTTCGGGTCACGCTCTGTTTTCAACATTTCTTCCAAACAAACTTGCTTTGCTGCCGCGCTAGCAGAACTAGCCCAAATTAATAGTGTCATAACAAGCTTATAGAATGACGTTAGATTTCTCATATTGTCATAACTTGCCACATCCATGCCATATGCTAGCACAACCAAGAACACGCTTATTTCGAAATAAGCACCAAGACATACACCACTGTCTAACTATAATTGTCGCTGTCTCAAAATGAGATTGAATCAAAATCTGCCTTCAGCTAGTATTTGGCTCTAAACGAGGTGAATATGTCGCAGGATTTAAAAGAAGAA
>JANNCH010000363.1:0-2193 GCA_031386315.1 Pseudobdellovibrionaceae bacterium | reverse complement strand
GAATCGAAATTCGATCTTGCCGTCGAAAAGACTTGGCTTGCCTACAACAGATCCAAGCATGTTGATTTTCCGGCATTCTTTTCTATTTCTGTTTTTGCCAGTCTTGGATTTACCTATCTTGCTAGAAAAGATTTCGATAAGGCTGCTGTCTATTTGCAGATCGCAAAAAAGACTCTCGACCCGGCCTCGATGAAGCGAACGAATCGCATGATAGAAAACCTTCTCACTCAATGTCCGACAGAGGATGTTGGATACGATTTGCTTCTGGATATGAACGATAAAAAAGTTAAGTTCAAATCTAAAAACGAAGTTGATTTAAAGAATCAATTCGTTTTGATTGATATGATAAAAGTTTTTTTCGAGCAAAAAGAAAAACCCATTTCAAAAAGTGATCTGGTTGAAAAAATTTGGCTCGAAACATACGATCCCTCTCGACACGATAATTTAATTTATGTAACAATCAAAAGATTGCGTAATATTTTAAAAGAACGCGATGAAGATGAAGACATTATTGTTCGCACTAAAAAAGGTTACTCACTAAAACCCGGCATACTTGCCGTTGTTAGATAAAGGGCACACTTATGAAAAAATGGACTTTGCTTTTGCTAATCCTGGTGACCGGACAAATTTCTTGGGCGACTTGCACAACTATTGCTGACAATAATCCCATGCCCTTTCCTTTCAATATTGGTATTTTTCAAAAATATGAAAAAAATTGGATCTTTACACAAAAGAACGAACTTTCATTGCGCATCAATCGTTCAAAACCAGAACTCTATGATTACTTTATGGTCAATCACATGACCGAAGTTAGATCACGAGGTCGTTTGGTCCTGGTTAATAATCAACTCTGTGACTTGAAAAACATGACACCGTTTTGCTTATACAACAATAATGACACTCTCAGAATTAAGTTCCGTGTTTTCAACGAATGTATGGATTCTGGCATAAGCATTTTAAGCCTCACTCGCTAGACTGGACTCTTAATTTTTAACTAGACCTTCAGGGACCCATGGTGGTTTCCGATAGAAAAAGGATGAAGAAGCTATTTTTCGTCCTTTTTGTATTTGCAGCTATGATTATCTCTTGCACACACTCGGCGCGCGAGCCTGCAGCCATCAAAGCCCGAGTACTTTATATTGGCGATTCATTATCAATGACTCGCCTGGGAACCTACACAGATCAAGCCATTCGCAATGCAGGTTATGGCTTGAGCACCTATGTGAGCTGCGGCAGCAAACCGTCCAGTTGGACAACCAAGCCATACACCAGTCGATGTGGTTATTGGGTTCACACCAGTGCTCGCAATGAATTCAAAGAGTGGTCCAAGGATTTTCCTCCCATTTTTGCGACCCCACATATTACAGACCTACTGAACGAGAGTCTTCCCGAAGTTGTTATTTTTCAATTGGGCAACAATTTGCTCGAGGGCTATCAAGAACTAGGCCCTGCTGATGTTAAAAATTATGTTTCTGATCAAGTCGCAGGATTGCTCAAATTAACAATGAATCCAGCCTCGGGTGCACGGGCACAAAAATGTATTTGGGTCTCGCCACCCGATACGATCAAATATCCTGAGAATCATGAAAACAGCCTGGATGATACTTTAAAATCTGTCATTAGTAGCTATGGCTGCAGTTTTGTTCGCGGCAAAGAGTTCACCAAGTATGTTCAAGACTATAAAGGTGAAGACGGCGAACACTATTATGGCAAAAATAAATCAGCACAGATGGAAGGACTCGGCAAAAAAATCGTCGAGGCCCTGAAAAAAACTGGCTACTAAGGCTTTTGCCCGTAGAGCTTTTCTAACACTGCCGCTGTTTCTAAAGTCGTCACTGCGACTAACGTCGGCAACTCAAAGTAAATTCTGTGTGACCTTGCACCACAAGGATTCAAATATAAAAAACTAGCGAGAACCTAAATATTGAGCATGAAACTTAATATGACTGCCGATGGCTGTCGCCACAAAGTAATAGCTATGATCATAACCTTCGCGATAATTCACACTGGCTGCCTGACCTGTTTGCTTGCAGGCCGCGATGAAGTTTTCAGGTACCAACTGAGTTTCAAGATACTCATCACGGGTTCCTTGATCTACAAGGATTGGGTTTTTGGTTTTTTTGCCACTTTTCACTAGTTCGGTGGCATCGTGTTTTTTCCAAGCATTCAGATCATCACCTAGATAACCTTTGA
>JANNCH010000339.1:0-2133 GCA_031386315.1 Pseudobdellovibrionaceae bacterium | reverse complement strand
ACCCACACGAGCGGACTCAGGCAAAATAGCAATACCATCGGACTCGGTAGCTAAACCCAATTCTTTCAGCGAACAAAGCATTCCAGAAGATTCTACGCTTCGGATTGCGGATTTTTTTATCGCAAAATTTCCCGGAAGCAGCGCCCCTGGCAATGCCACGATCACTCGGTCACCCTGTTTGTGATTCTGAGCACCGCAAACGATCTGATGCACTATCCCCTCACCCGTCGTCACCTGACATAGTGAAAGTTTATCTGCGTTTGGATGTTTATCTTTTTCTAGAATTAATCCCACAACAACTTGCTCAAAGTCCTTTGCACGATTAGTGATTTCTTCGACCTCAAGACCGGCACGAGTTAAAATCTCTGCCAGCACATCGGGTTTGATATAGTAATCGTGAACATCTACATAATCATTGAGCCATTTTAAACTGATCTTCATGGTTGGAACTGCCTTAAGAAACGAACATCATTTTCTGGAAACAAACGAATATCTTCAATGCCGTATTTGATGATGGCCATACGCTCAACACCAAAACCAAACGCAAAACCCTGCCAATCAGGATAAGCAATTTTTGCATGCTGAAAAACTCGCGGATTGATTAAGCCTGAACCACCGATTTCAATCCAGCCACTTTGTTTGCACAAACTGCAGCCCTTGCCTTTGCAAATCGGGCAAGAACAATCCACTTCGGCCGAGGGCTCGGTGAAAGGGAAATAACTAGGTCGAAAACGCGTTTTCAAGCCTGGACCAAAAAACTCGCGCACAAAAAAACTAATGGTGCCTTTAAGATCGGCCATGGATATTTTTTTATCTACGCACATGCCTTCAATTTGATGAAAATTTGGTAAATGCGAAATATCGCTATCACAACGAAACACCGGACCTGTGCCGATAATTCTGAGTGGCAAAGATTCGGCTTCAAGTGCATGGATTTGAATGGGACTGGTATGAGTTCTTAGCACATGGGTTGGATCGACAAAGAAAGTATCTTGCATCTCGCGCGCTGGGTGATTGGCCGGGATGTTAAGAGCTTCAAAATTATAATAATCTTTTTCAATCGAAGGACCCGTGCGCACACTGTAACCCAAACGAGACATGATGCCGTAAATTTCATCCACTACCATATGTACAGGATGCTTAGTCCCCGCAGTGCGTGTGAATGCAGGTAAAGTCATGTCGATTTCTTCCGCAGACAAACGCGCATTGATTTCTTGTGCCTTCAAAGCAGTTTCAACTTCTGTGTAAGCTGTTTCGAGTTCTTGTTTGACCTCGTTGACCTTTTTGCCGAACAAAGGCTTTTCTTCTTTGGGAAGCGAGGCCATCTCTTTCATGATTTCAGTGAAGCTTCCGCTTTTACCCAAATACTGAACCTTCAGGTCATAGAGTTCTTTGGTCCCCGGTGCCGCTTTAAAAGCAGCAAGGGCACTTTCTTTTAAGGAATCTAATTTTGATTGAGTCATAGGACATAAACTTCCCCTGAACAGGCACTTTTTTCAAGGTTTTTGGGCACTTAGGGGATGTTTTGCTCACAGCAATATGGTTTTCATTGTCTAAAGCCAAGCCTTGCTTTAGAACCGGAGGTCCATGGCTCATAAAAACAAAACGAACTACAGTCCCTACAAAGCGAGGCAGGCTAACAACCCTGCCCCGGCCGGCCCTCTTTTAGGCAAGCATAAAAAGCCCGAGACTGTCTATAGCCTCAATGAAACCAATGATCGCCTTGCAGATATTTTTCATAATCACAATTTTGATTTAGTTAGCCATGAACAACGCCAGCAACTTGCGCAGTTCTACCGCCTTTTGATGCAAAACCAAGAGCACCAAAATTTCACACGTCTTCTTAAGCTGCGTGATGTGGCCATCAAACATTTTATCGATTCCATCATCATTTTAAAACATACGGAATTGCTATTTCCATTGATCGACGTGGGCACGGGTCCTGGCTTTCCGGGCATCCCACTAAAAATTATGTTTCCAAAAGAAAAAATTCTTTTGGGCGAAGGCGTGCAAAAACGCGTCGAGTTTTTAAAACATGTGCGCGCCGATATGAACTTAGAAAACATGGATATCGTCGGTCGCAACGAGACGATGCAGGCGTCGTTCGACCAGATCAGCCACAGCGTTGGCCTG
>JANNCH010000326.1:0-11815 GCA_031386315.1 Pseudobdellovibrionaceae bacterium | reverse complement strand
GTGTCTTAAAGATTTCTTCTTTCAAATTTTTAGACTTACCACCACGATAAATGGTGCTTTTTCTGTATCGAAAAAGCCAGACGTTCAATAAACCGATGGCAACAATGATTTGTAGTATTGCAGTTATATTCATTTTTTTATTTTATCCATTATTTTATTTTCGCATCTAACTCACTTGGACGAACGATCTAATTTATTCCATTTTTCGAACTTAATTCTAAAAAATATATAAACTCCAATCAGATTTATTCCGAAAACTATTAATCCAACCGCTAAAATTAAATTAGTGTTCATGATTACCCGCAAAAAGAAGAGCACCTGCTGAAAGAATTGAGGGCACCCAGAGCCCTACAAAAATTCCATTTTGAGTATCGTTGTTATAAAAAAGATAAATCGAAAAAATCATAGAAAGAAAAGAAGCAGCCAATATAAATAATTTAGCTATCCAAAATTTTTTATATTCATCGTTTTTTTTTGCGTTTTTTTCCAATTTTTGCTCCGTTCAAAGCTAAACTCTAGCAGGCCTGATTGAATAGTCAATCTAAGCGGCTCGCTTCCAAGAAATAATTAGCATCTTTTTGCCTTGCTGCAAATACAAGCGAACATTGAGATTCTGCTGCAGCCAACGCTCGAGCATTCTTTTCTCTGAAATACTCAACTCAGAAACCATAAATTGAAAATCGAAATTGCCGATTGGTAAGTTCAATTGAAAGCCTGGTAATTCAATTTTCACGAATTTATCTTTTTTATTAGGCCATGCAATGTCAAACTGCACATTGCCCACAGGGCCCTCTATTTTTACATCGTCCATTTTAAAGTCTGGTGAATGTGACAATACATAGGACTGCAAGACTGTCGCAAAAACACGCACAGAGTGGCGACAATTCAGACCAATGCAGAGCAGAGAAAATATCAGTTTCTGAATACAATAATCCCAGCCGACCGGAATTTCACTTTGAGGCCATGATCGATGCGTGGAATTGTCGTGATGAGGGGAGTCAATACTATTCCCTAGATTTTCTCGAAACTCTGAGCACAATAGCTGGGACTTTCCATCATAAAAAACGGAGAACGCCAAATTGGCTTTTCTGTTTTGTTTTTCCCAGCCTTAAACTTTGCTAAGGTCGCTAAAATTTAGGGATTCTTAGTGCGCCCCATCATATACAGCCGTGGTTCGCCTACTTCATACTCTCGCGAACCATAAATTTTTTTAAATTTCCAGTTCTCTATTAGCGCCAGCGAATACAGGAAAGCAAAAGATCAACGATGTCGAGAACTCCACCATCATCTGCATAATCGTCACCATAGCCGTTATAACGTAAGCGCCTTATAAACCTTTCTATTTAAAAAAATTTAAACGAAGCCACTCAAGCCTGGAAGCAAAGCGGACTGACGCAAACTCAGTCTGCAAAGAAAACAATTTCTCGTACAGCCACCTCAAAAACCATAAGCGAGATTTAACTAGAAAGCCTCCATTAAAAAAACCTTCACGCGTGTTATAAAACAAAAAAGTTATCCACAGTCGACATCATTAAAACTGACTTTTCCGCAGGTTGCAGTCCTGGATTTTTCAATTTCGCAATTAAAAGAGGTTTTACAGGCTATCCAAGGGGCTTCGCTGTGATCAAGCCTGAACACAGCGACGATATCTTGGTTTATAATGGTCAGGCTGATTTCAGAAAAAGCATTGGTGGGCTATCGGTACTTAAAATCGATTATTGACCAAATACCAACAGCACAGACTGTCGAAGATTTTGAGAAGTTACTACCCTTTTAAATATGAGATTGTGAGGCGCTTACAATCTCCTCGCTTTTTATATCTTACAGAATAACTTTTTTTTAATTAATTGATCTTATTTTTAACAAAGCCTTCAACTATATCAACCACTTGATCCAATGAAAGCTCAGTTGTATCCACAACAAAAGCTAGTGCAGGCACCGCAAGAGGTGCTGCTTTACGAGTCGAATCCTGCTCATCACGCACTTTTTGCGCTTGAATAATGTCTTGAGCGTCCGCCCCTTGCTCTGCCGCACGACGAGCCGCACGGTTTTCACTTTTGGCAGTTAAATAAATTTTCGCCTCGGCATCCGGAAAAACCACAGTACCACAATCACGCCCTTCAGCAACGAGCCCCTGAGGCCCATCACTGCAACCACGCTGAGACTGCAAAAGCGCCTTACGAACTTCAGGATAATGACTAATACGACTAGCAAAAGAGCCAACGTCTTCGTGAGAAATAAAATCAGTCACATCATTAGTCTTAAAGAAAACCCGCGTACGATCTGCATCCATACGCACACTCCAAACATCCGAGTGCGCAAGCTGAGCCAAGCCAGCCGTATCATCTAGCGCAATACCCATCTGCAAGGCCACATAGGCAAGTCCACGATAAAAAGATCCCGTAGAAACCCACTGCCACCCAAGACGCTTAGCCAATTCTCTACTAACAGTAGACTTCCCAGAAGCCGCAGGTCCATCAATCGTAATAACCATTCCCATATCTCTCCACAAAAAATACCAAATAAAAAAATCAAAAAAATTCTCTCAAAGCAAAAACCCAAAGAGAAAAACAAGCCAAATGCCCTTCAAAGTCCGAGAAAGTTTACGTCTCTCGTAGCTTCCCCAGAGCAGTGGGCTTTACCTAGTTCCATTCGCGAGTTCCGCAGCAAACAAAGTCCCAAAGGGACAAGAGCCGCGAGGACTGTCCGAGCGAATGGGACTAGGTAAAGCCCACTGCTCTGGGGAAGCTACGAGAGGACCGGAACTTCCTTCAAGACTTCTTCAAGGGCTTTCATGGCCGCTTGATTTTCTTCTTCCAAGCCTACGCTGAGTCGCAGGTGTGTCTTGAATCCGTAATTCAGCAAAGGTCGCATGATGATTCCTCTTTTGAGCAATGCTTCGTTCACCAACGAAGCATCACGAAGAGTGTCAAACATGACGAAATTACCCTGAGACGGAATGTACGGCAGACTTAATTTCTCTAAGCATTTGTAGAAGTAATCAAGCCCTTTCCACACAATCTGTTGTGACGCTGCTAAGAATTCTTTGTCCTGGATGGCCGCATTTGCGGCTACTTGCGCTAAGTCATTGGTATTAAACGGTTTGCGAACGCGGTTAAAAACTTCAATCACTTCTGTCGGAGCAATCATTGCCCCAATGCGAAATCCCGCCAAACCATAGATTTTTGAGAAGGTGCGCAGCACAATTAAGTTTTTAACCTTATCGACATAATCTTGAGCTGAAGCATAATCAGTGGCACGTACAAATTCGTTATAGGCTTCATCAAAAACAATCAATACATCTTCACGATTTCCCACTGTTGCAAAAAACTTTTCCATCTCTGCTTTTGTGGCATAACTACCCGTTGGATTGTTCGGATTTGCGACAAAAATCAGACGTATTTTTTTACTCTCGTGGTTTTCAACAAAAAACTTCGCAAGAGCTTCTAAATCAAATTTAAAATCTTTTGTAAGTGGAGTTGTATGCAGCCAAGCACGATTGGCACCTGCGCTCACTTGATAGGCATTGAAGGCCGCATGTGAAGTCAAAACTCCGTCATGTGGTTCGCAGTAAATACGTGTTAGCAAATCAATCAACTCATCAGAACCATTGCCGATAGCTAAACGATTTTTAGGAATCTTCCAAACATTTGAAAGAGTCTCCATCAGCTCGTAGGCCGAAGGGTCTGGATAGAGATGTTGTGACCTTAGCGCTGCCTCAACGTCACGCAGAGCCTTTGTGCTGGGGCCTAAAGGATTCTCATTGCTGGCTAAATTATAAACCTTACTAATCCCATACTCACGCTTGGTTTCCGAAATCGGCTTACCTGGCTTGTAGGGAATTAGATTTTGAATTTCCGGAGATACCTTCACGTTTACCCCTCCATTTTTCTCTTCTAATACAGATCGACCTGATATATAAGAATCAACCTATTAACAACAATCGCTCTGGGATTCAATCAAGTAATCAAGCGGAAGCTTGATCTTGGCCCGACAAGCAGGAGTCTCTTACACTTGGCGAACAACTCGGAAGCGGCAGTTCATCTTGGTATCAGCATAGACGAGTCTTTTGCTGAGTTTTCACTTGTCAAAAATACAACTCCCTACCAGGTTCTGGCTACAAAACGTGTCTATATCCCACGCGATAGTTTAAAAACCTCATTACCCGCTTTTTTAACCGAGTTTGCTGAACACAAGCCTCAGCTCGCCTATGTGAGCATGCGCTTTTTAGAAAAAATTCTTGATTACAAACTAGGCAACTCGGTTGCTCAACTAGTTTCAGAAGGATTTGAGAACTGGATGCAGATTCGTTCATCACATCCGAATCTACAAAATCTTTCAAATCCTGATTTAATTTTCTCTGTCCACGAACGCGTCACTGCAAACGGTGAAGTGCTTGATGAACCCAGTATTGAAAGTCTTGAAATCATCGAATCAAAGCTAAAGCTCATGGAAGTCAAACGCGTCTGTCTGAATTTTTTGCATGCACAAATTCAGCCGCAAAATTTAATCAAAGCTCAAAATTTCTTCAGCGAACGTGGCTTTGACGTTTTCTCGGGTACAAACATTGATAATCCAGATGAAGTGAGTCGTTGGCGCGCCAACACACTCAATGCATCTGTGACCAGCACCTTTCTAGAACTCAAAGAGCAAATCGAAGAGGCCTGCAAAGATCTCATCGAACCTGAAAAGATTTATTACCTTTGCTCTAGTAAAAAAGTTTTTCAAAATGAAAAACAACATCGCCTAGGCAGCTTATTTTCGACCCGCTCGGCGATTCTACACAAACAGCGAAATACCACTGAATTACTTTATCTAGGTCTAGAAAAATTCAGTTGGCTCAATCGCCGCATGGAAAAATGCTGGCTCAGCCCCTGGGGTCTGATGGATCTAGTACATCCAGTTTGTGAAGACCTTCAAATTCAACCGACCTCATTGATTGCCTTGAATCAGTTCGGCGAACTTGATTTCTCTGGTAAAAATGAAGGTTATGAACCAGGCCCCATGTGTATGGGACGAGGTCAGAAGCCCACACTCTTAGATATATTTGCTGATGATGATAAATTGAAAAAGACTCAAGGTATCTGCGAACGAATCACCGCACCGGGTGCACAAAGATTCAAAAGCACGATGATGGCCATGGCCAAGAATACTCAAAAAACTGTAGGTAATTCTCAAGATGTTGAAAAAATCATCAGTCAGCTTCGCCTACTAGCTCTTAAACGCATTGCCATGGAAGTTGATTTAAAATCAGCTTCTAATGTGAAAGTCATCGGGCCATTATCTTCTGTGCTTGGACCCGAGCTAAAGGCCCAATATGGTTGGGACATTTCATCTGAGAAATTTGTCGACTCAACTTCAGTGGCTGTGGCTGGTTACGAATGGATGAGCCAATGAGCACAGTGAGTTTTTTAAATCATTTTCTTGAAACATTTTGTCCATTAAATTCAGCTTTGGTCACTGGCGAAGGTGAAGTTCTTCATCTTAAAGCTGAAAACCCCATTAGCTATGGAACCTTCGGCGTGGCCGCACAAACAGTGATGAAGTATCTACCATTAAAAGTGGGTGAAGTGGCCTTGATGAATGATCCTTATAGTGGCGGCAGCACTTTGAATGAATACACTTTCATAACAAAGCTTTTAGAGGCTGGCCCGCAGAGCATTTGGTTTGTTCAAAGACATACATATGGTCATGCCGTTATTTCTGAAAAATCCGTTGAAGAAGAGGGCCTGCGAATCCCCCCAACACCGATTTTTCAGAATAAGCAACTCAATCAAATGATTTTAGGGGCCATGTCAGCGCACCCCATGTGCCCGCCAGATTTTACAGCGTGGATCGAAAAAAATTGTAAAGATCTTGAAGTTGTTGTTCAAAAATTTTCAAAAATTCACGTAAAACATAAAATATCTTTCTCGAAGAATGCGATTAAAGATTATTTAGACTCAACTCGCGATGTAGTGAAAGAAAAAATCTCTGAATCTTCAAGCGGCGAAACCCGCGTAGAAATCCATATGGATAACAAAGAAATGATTCGCCTGCACATGGATATTCATGAAGGCCAGGTCACTTTGGATTTTTCTGGAACTTCACCATCTAAATTGCAATTACTGACTGAATCGGCGACCTACGGCATTTGTTTACATGCCCTTGCAGATTTTTATAAATTTAGTTCACTGGTGAATACCGGAGCATTTTCTGTACTACAGCTGACCAAACCTTCAGGTTGTTTGTTGAATGCAAAATACCCCGCACCCCTCAGCTCAGGCGCTATGTCTGCAAAGGCAGCACTTCAAACGGCATTAAATTTGGCGCTTACAAATATTCATACTAAAAAGAAAAAAGCACTGTGTTCGTTCTGTCCTGTGGAACTTGAAATGAAAAACACTGCAGGTCAAACCGCCGTACTTCGTTTGCCAGGCGGTGCTGGTGCCTGCGCTGAAAGTTCCTCTTCCATTTTCGCCATGGGTGAAACCCTGTCTGAAGAGTTCTCAATCGAGAAGCTTGAAAGAAATTGGCCCGTTCGCGTTCAACGCATGGACTATCGCAATTCATTGAGTGGCAAAGGTGAACTCAATGGTGGTCGTGGCCTCGCGCTTAAAATCGTCGCCACCGGAGACATGCAAATTCAATGGCGTACAGATTTGACTCAACACAAAGTCAAAGTTCCTAAAAATAGTTCTTTCGGCAATCACGCAGAAGTCAGCTTGACTGCCCTAGGTGGCGAAAGCACAGCTCTCGCACCCATGGGACAATTGAAATTGAAGGCCGGTGACACCATCGCATTGTGCTCTGGCACGGGCGGCGGCTGGACGAACAATTAGTTGCCAGGTCCTTTTGCAATAATTCATTGAACTGAAAATTTCCAGCTTTTTAATTGGCTGCTTTATCCGCTTTGCGGATGATAATATCTTATAACTTTATTAATTTTGAAATAATTAGTGCTCCATATTTGCTTTCATTAATTTCGGAGAGCAATCATGAAAATGCAGCAAAAAATTATAGCAGAATATTTCAAACTAAATGTTCTTCTCAATACAGCCAACCGGCATCGTAATGAAAAAACGAGCGTAGAATTTAAATTTATTGAAACAGAGGACAATCAGATTGTTTTTATCGCCCACCTCATTAGTAGCAGTGAAGATGTCAAAATGCAACTGGCTGTGTGGAGTTCTAGAGAAAGTTGGCATCCTGCGAGCTACTCAGGGCTGCATATTCTAGAGGATTATATTGTGGATATTTTGATTGTAAATCATGAAGGCATTGGCCTTAAGTTGAGAAGAAAACCTGATGATAGGCATTTAAAGATTTTAGCCAAATTGATAGATGCTAATTTAAGAAGCCTTGGAATTCAATGTTTTGAGTTTTTTTAACTCTGCCACAACCTGATCTAGAGTTGCTTTCTTATTTGTGTCACGATATTGAAAACGTATAACTTTATCAGTAAAATAGTCTTTACATAGCGAGACATACACATCTCGATAAAAAAATACTGAGCTTCTAATGTGCAATCCATCTATGACAAAGTATACTTTTTTTTCTTCCATAAGACCTATTGCATGCTCGGCCAAGTCATCCGATGTGCCGTGAACTTTTGCTGAGTACTGTAAAGGCTTAACATTTAAAATTTCAATGACGATGGCTTTACCTTTTTGCAAAGGGAACAACTCTCGTATCTGAGCATGCAACTGCTGATTTATTTTTTGCATACTTCTCTATCGGATTTTAATGAGACATTCTTAATCCGGACTAAGGTGCCAGGTCCTGTTTCTGGAAGCAATGCAGTAAATGTACAGCACTACAATCTACAACGAAATCCCTAGTTATTGGCAATCGCTCACAAGCAATATTACTGAATCTTGCCGCCTGCAGCGATCAATGCCTGACGAATCTTTTCGGCGTGCTCGTGGCTTGTCACCTCAAGTGTAAAATCAATCCGCGTCTCACGCAAGAACAGGCCTTGAGATATGCGATCGTGGTGCACCTCTAAAACATTGGCTTTTTGTTCTGCCAAAGCTTGAGTCAATCGATTCAAACTGCCCGGCAAATCATCGGCGATCACTGAAATTTCGCACAGACGACCGCGCTTGATTTGTCCGCGCACAATGACCTGTGAAATTATATTCAGGTCAATATTACCGCCGCACAAAAGAAAGCAGCTTTTTTTACCTAGATTGAGTTTGCGATTCATTCCGGCAGCCATGGCTGCAGCGCCAGAACCTTCAGTCACAGTTTTTGCGCGCTCTAATAACCAAACAATGGCTTCGGCGATTTCATCATCTGAAACGGTGACGACTTCATCGACATATTTAGAGATATAGGTTTCATAAATTAATTTAGAAGGATTCTTAATTGCGATACCATCAGCAATCGTTGAGATTTTTTTCTTTGTTACTGGCAATTCTGTTTTATTATACAGACATGACATTGAAGGTGCTTGTGTGGACTGCACGCCGATGATTTTAATTTTTGGATTTAAAGTTTTTAGAGCAAAGGCCATCCCGCTGATCAAGCCACCGCCGCCAATGGGGATAACCACCGAATCAAGATCCGGAACTTTTTCAAAGATCTCAAGACCAATGGTGCCTTGACCTGCGATCACATGGGGGTCTTCATACGGATGAACAAATATATAACCATGTTCTTTTTCAAGTTGTCGTGCATACTCATAGGCTTCGTCATAGATCTCGCCCTTTAGAATAACCTCAGCACCGTAGTTACGAGTCGCCGCTACTTTTGTGAGAGAGGCATTCTCGGGCATGATAATCGTGGATTTAACACCAGCTAATGTTGCACTCAGTGCCACACCCTGTGCGTGATTGCCCGCAGAGCTAGCGATGACTCCGCGTTTTTTTTCGTCTGCCGTGAGGCTTGCGATTTTATTGTAAGCCCCACGCAATTTAAAACTGCCGGTGCGTTGAGTATTTTCAAATTTTAGGTAAATTTCAGAACCTAGAAGTTTGCTGGCACTGACTGAATGGCTCATCTCGGTGTGGCTGATGATGTTTTGCAATTTTGCGTGTGCTGCCTTGATGTCGTCCATTGTGATCAAAAACTTCATTCACCGGTCTCCCAATAAGCGGTCAGCCCATACACCGGAGGATACTCTCGATGCGGTAGTACGGATCGCATTTTTTCTTCGTACGAACTTCGCGTTTGTGGCGCAAGTCCCATGGCTCTACTTTCATCGAAATAGTAAAAGGGCGCAAGATGCTTTCCACACGCTGTGCAGTCACCGACTAAGCAGTCCGCAGATTCATTAATATGCCCGCAGACGTGGCAGGCTCTATAATGGATTTTATGGCTCATCGAGTTTCCTTTATGTAGTGTTAGGATAGTCCCTAGACCTTGGTACTGCAATGCCCAGTCTCAATATAACCTGTTGATTCTACGTCACTAATATCGAGAGACCTGACCAATGACTTTTCGCGACATACACAAATTGCGCACTTAGCGGGTTTTTACTCAATAAAATCTCAGATTCAGCCGAAATGTGAATACGGGGAGTCTCAAATTTGATCGTATTAAAACGACCATTTCACATCTTGGTATTTCTGCTTGTTATTGGCTCGTTGGCCCTGGCAGCTGTTGGTGATTCAATCACCTTGAATGGTGATCTATTTGGTCGCTCATCCCCTGACTTTGCAACTAAATCAAATATTCAATCTGTCGTACCTAGCGGCAGTAAAGCTACCGTATTGGAAACGAAAACATTGCCTTCTGGCTCTGTGGGCGTGCGAGTGAAAATCACAAGCTTAGGAAGTACTCGCGGCTCTGATACGGCCTCTGTAGGTTCAGAGACTTGGATATATCATTCAAAATCAAATCCATGGTTCACTATGGGCGGCAGCGACAGCCAAGAGTTGGATGAAGACTACACACCACCAAAATCTCGCTATGGCGTTGCCGATGGTGAAGATCCAAATTTAAAACGCAACAGAGATCGCACAAAAACTGAAGGTAGCTTTTGCGCCGACTGCACGACGTCTTCAACTCCCGTTCCAACAAAACGAAATCAAAGTGATCTTGTGGCTGTGCGCGATCACCACGGAAATGTTACATATAAACGCAAAAAAACAACTACCACAATGCCAGAGCCCTCGCCTCGTGTGAATTATACGAGTGGTACTTGGGCAAAATATCCAGAAGTTCAACGTTATGAAAATAGCCCCATTACTCAGAAGATGATCAACTCTGCCGTCAACAATGCAGAAGATCACTCAACAAGTTATTGCTATCGCTATGTGAAGAATGCGCTGCTTGCCAGCGGGATGATTCGTTCACGCCCAGATGGGAATGCGAATATCGCTGTAGAGGGGCTAAAATCAAAAGGCATGATCAATATGCTTGATAACCCAACATACCGTGCAATTATTAACGGTGACCCACGCAAGGCTCCGAAGGGTGCCGTTATCATTTATGGTAATAATGGAAGAAAACCACCTCACTGGGGTGACACACAAATCAAAACCACTTCTGGCTATGGTGATACTAAATTTGTAAGTGATTTTGTTAGCAGCAATACTTATTTAGCCTCACCCAAAGCACAACGAGCTAGGCGCGATGACATCCCATACCGTATAATCGGTGTGATGATTAAACCTTAAAAGGATTTTTATGTTTAAACATGCACTCAAAATTTTATTTATTTTTTCGATTAGCACTTCGGCGCGGGCTGATTTCAAAGATGCTGGCGAAGCCGTTGCAAAGTTAAAATCCTATCCGGATAACTTTTATGCTGCAATCCATGATGAATCCACCTTGGAAGAAGAAAATAAAAAAAGTGAAAATGTTGGCCCTAGCGAAGCAGAGCTCAACAAAACTACTGATTTTTTCATCGATTTAGAATTTTCAGTGAATATTTTGCTAACACAAAAGTCGATGGATATTAATTTAGTGGATGAGGTTGTACGTCTTGCCAATATTAGTATGCTAAATGACCCCACTCGCTACGCGGCGGAAGTGATTGCACCCGCTTACCATAAAGATCCAAAAGCATTTAAAAGTGCGATCGAAAAAATGAGCAAATCAGACGCTAAATCTTTTGAGAAATCACTCAAAAATGCACAGCGCGAGCTCAAAAAAGGCAACGGCTAGAGCTAGCGCGTAGCCTCGACGATTTTTGCAAACGAATCAACTTCGAGCGCTGCCCCACCGACTAAAAATCCACTCACATGATTTTGTTTGATCAAATTAGCCGCATTGTCGGGCTTCACACTGCCACCGTACAATACTGACACACCTGCAAAGTTAAATTTCTTTAAAAGATCTGCAACGGCCGTATGAGTTTCTGCCACTTGTTCAGGGGTCGCCACTGTGCCCGTGCCGATCGCCCACACGGGCTCATAAGCAATGACGATGGCTTTTTTGCTATCAGCCTTGGCAAGACCGATGCGAAGTTGTTCTTCTAAAACCGTGTTGGTTTTTCCAGATTCACGCTCTTGCAATGTTTCACCAATGCAAAGCATGGGCACTAAATCCAGGCTTTGCGTAAATGCCACTTTATCTGCAATCAACTCATTGCTTTCACCGAAAATTGCACGGCGCTCGCTGTGTCCGATCAAAATATATTTTGCGCCTAACTCTTTGGCGATGCCGGCTGAGTTTTCTCCGGTGAATGCACCCTCTGCTTTAAAGTAAGTATTCTGCGCGCCGAACTTGATTGCACTGCCTTTGAGACTTTCGCTCACCGCTTCAAATGAAAATGCCGATGGGAAAAACACCACTTCTTCAGAACCTCTTTTCAATCTGTCTTTGAAGCTTCTGAAAAATTCGCGGGCTTGATCGGGTGATTTATAAAGTTTCCAGTTGGCAGCAA
>JANNCH010000323.1:0-3998 GCA_031386315.1 Pseudobdellovibrionaceae bacterium | reverse complement strand
TCACTGCATCCCGTAATTGCTGGCGAATATTCGGCGGGCGGTGTCAAGGTCGGGCGCAACTATCTTGGCATTGCAGCCACATTCGCATGGGAGTTGCGGCGGCTTTTCCAGTCGGAGGTGCATCTTGGCTACCTTGCGGATGTCGGCGAATTTCCCGAACACGGTGAAGCATCTGACGGAACGGATTGCCAGAATGAAGTCGAGAATCTGGTCCGGTTTCCAGCCTGCCAACTCCGCGCCTTTCACCGCATACTTGCAGACTTCGGCGACGTAGGATTTGTCGGAGACGTCGAGGACTTTGACCACGGCGAATTCCTGCCCGACCAGTTTCCCCCAGACGATTGACAACTCATTGGCGGGGATGAACGGCGACTGCACCAACAGATGCCAGTGCATGTGCCAGCCTCGCCCCTCGTTGGTGAATTCCAAGCTGGCACAACCTCCCGAGATCTTCCCGAAGATTTTTGAGCGGCGAATTCTCAGGAGGTTGGCTCGGCTCTCTCGAATCTTGGCCGGGGTCAACTCGGCAAAATTCCGTTGGGTTAAGACGACGTGCTTGCAGCCGCTAATTCCCGCCGTGATTTTTTCAAGCTCGCGGCGGCGTCGGTCACTGATTCGCCAGTTGCAGAAGGGACACCACTTCAATCCGCACTGATACGCGGCCACCTTCGTGCGCTGACATTCAAGGCACATGATGGTGATTGTGTCCCGTCCGCACCGCTGGAAGTTCTCCCACCACGACGCGCCTTTCGGGTCTTCCTGAATCCGGGCTTCGAGGGATTGGAGTTTGGCTTCCACGGATAACTTGAAAATTTCCGAGGACTCGAAACCCTCCATCTGGCGGTTGATGGCTTCCTTCCGCGCTTTTTTTAATCGCGTCCAGTCTTCCTTCGACAGTGGTTTCCGGTGGGATTTTGTGCGGCCGGGGGGAATTGTTGGCGTGAGAACCAGTGTATCCATGGAAATGCAGAGTTACGCCGGTTCTCTCAAGTTTAAGGAGGGGGACTCCGCGCTCCGCTTGGGATGTTCAAAGCCCGCCCCGGCTAATTCGCAAGGAAGCTGGCCGAAGAGGTCTGGCTGGGCCATTCCCGCGCCGTCCCGGTCAAGGGCTGCATCGGCGAGCCGTTTGAAATACCCGGCACGGGTTTCGTGCCTCTCTCGGTGTGGGGGCGTGTATGTGGGCATATCGTAATTAAAAGGCCGGAATCCCTGTTGCGTTCAGCGGTTGGGACTCCGGCCAAGAGCCTGCGACTTCGCCGGTTCGGGGTTGCCTTCGGACATCACTCGTTGGGCAACGTGTGGAGAATCGCCAAGATTTCCGGCTTTGGCTACAAAACAAGGTTCGTGCCAACCTCGGTTTTCTTCTGCGATGGCATCCGAATTGTTTTGACGAACTCCCGGATGGCGAATAGAAGTTCCTCAACGGCGGAAACATACTTCGGCAAACACGTCGAGGACTTCGGCCAAAACATTCGGAATCTTATGCGTAACTTCTTCGGCGATACCAAAGCGGCCATCCTCGCGTTTCTCACCAATTTCTCGGCTACGGCTGGGGCTTATCAGGCAAAGTTCGGTTTGGACGGGGCGGGTTTCACCGCGCTCCAAGCACAGATCACTTCGGCGATTGCGGCACGGGCTGATGCTGACACGGCTCTGGCTGCTGCTCGTGCGGCCGTTGCGTCCTCGGACGCCCAGACCAACACGCTGGTGGATACTCTCCGCGGTTACTGTCAGTTGATGCGGTTCAGTGATATGACTGACGCAGAACTGGAAACCCTCGGCCTGAATCGCCGAAGCTCGACCAACTCCCCGACGCCTGCGCCTTCGGTTGCGCCCGCGTTGGCCGTGGAGTCGTTGTCTCCTGGTGCGGTGCTGATGCGGTTCTCCACGCCGGGAGCGAGCGGCCCGCGCATGCGCCCGCCCGGCGCGGTGGGCGTTGAAATCTCGTTGTTGCCCGCTGCGAGCACTGCCAGCCCTGAGTCTGGCGTCTTGCAGTCTGTCACCCGTGTGCCGCAGTCCATCAGCACGGCGTTGGTCGCCGGGGCGGTGGTCAAGGCACAAGGCCGGTTTTACACGCAGTCCGGTCTCACCGGGCCGTGGAGCACGCCCGTCACGTTCGCGCCGCAGCCTGTCTGATTTGGTGTTGGGTTTGGGTGGCGGCACGGCTTCGGCTGTGCCGCCATTTTGCTACCCTCTAAAATTATGAAAAATATTTTTACTCGTTCGCTCAAAACTACCCTGTTCGGGCTTGGTTCAATCGCCTGCATGGTCGTGCCGGTGTTCCTGCCGGCTGCAACTCCAATCTGTGCCAAGCTCGCCACGGTGCTCGGGGGCTTGGGTCTGGTGGCTGCTCGCGATCATTCCGATGGGACTCCCCCGTCCCCCTCAGCAAATAAATTAAATTCCTTCGGCGTGTTGCCGCTGGTCTGCCTTGCCGCGCTTGCCTTGGCGTCGTCCTCGATGGCGTTCGTGAGCCAGTATCAGCCGACCAGTTACCGCGTCTTCATCGGCACGGGCGAGCCGAACACCAACGCGTTTGCGACCAACTCGGGAACGGGGTCTTTCTACGTGGACGTGACTGACCAAGCCTTGCCGGTGTTGTGGGTCAAGACGGGGACGAACGGCTTCGCGACCGTGACAAGCTCCGGCGCTGTGTCGAATGTGTTCTGGGCGGACAACGCGGGCAACGCTGCAGGGGCGGACTACGCGGTCAACGCAACGCACGCGATTAATGCTGACCACGCTGTAGACACTCAAGAAGCTGTTCATGCGAATTCTGCAAATAACGCGGGGTATTGTGACTTCGCACAGTCTGCGGTTGCGGCGAACACGGCGACGCGGGCAGATGATGCCAGCCGATTGCACAACCTCGAGACCGAGCAGAACATCACCTTCTCCCTGTTTAGTGGTGGGTCTTGGCAATGCTCCTCGGCGTTCCAAACTCCGCAGCTTCGGACGAATGCCAGGACAAACGTGATTTCCATCAAACCCTCGGCGGTGGCCGCGTTCCTCGCGCTCGTCCCCGGTGGCTTGGTCACGAACTCCGTGCCGCTGGCGTTGCCCGAATTCTGAGCCCTGCTCACGCCACCGTCTCCAACCCGCCGCCGTTCCGCAAGGAAGGCGGCGATTGGCTTTCCCGCTCTTGCTTGGAATGAGTCCCCGCTCTAAATGCCGCCTGCGCGAATCTGAACCGTCCGTGAGACATACGATGTCTGACGCGTCGGCGGCACTTCGCGCGCCCGACTGGCGGCGGCTGTCGGAGCGAGTCGGCGAGCGGAGACGGACGACGCCGGGCGGGTGCGCGCCCCCCGTGGCCTGCATGACGACGGGCCGCCCCCCGGCCAGTGAGCGATAGCGAACGAGAGGCCGGCCAGGCGAGTCAAAATGTGCGAGCAAAGCGAGTCAGCGAGCGGCGCGCAAGCCCGAGCGCGCGGACTGGAGCGATAGCGAAAGGAGCACGGCGGGCGGCGGGGGAGCAACAGCGGACAATTCTGTGAGCTCAAGAAAGCGAACAAAATTCTTCGTGCGACGACGCAGGACATGGAAAAGAATTTAAGAGCAAAGTGCCATCGTTCTCCTGCCTGTTGCCTTTCGGCTCGGCGCACGTTCGGTGAAGGGCTATGAATCAAGCACGGTCTCGACGTGTGGCGGTGGTCGGGCGCGGGTTGCAAGGGTTCGCCCGGACACCGACGCACGGCGAGACGGTGCGGACGTGGTGGACGTTGCTGTGTGTGTATTGCAACTGAATCAAGCACGGTCTCGTCGGCCAGTGGCGGCACGGCGTCGGTTGATCTGTCTGCGACGGGACGCCACTGGACGGCGAGACGGTGCGGGCGAGTTCACGGCGGCGGCGGTTGTCACTGCATCCCGTAATTGCTGGCGAATATTCGGCGGGCGGTGTCAAGGTCGGGCGCAACTATCTTGGCATTGCAGCCACATTCGCATGGGAGTTGCGGCGGCTTTTCCAGTCGGAGGTGCATCTTGGCTACCTTGCGGAT
>JANNCH010000297.1:0-15206 GCA_031386315.1 Pseudobdellovibrionaceae bacterium | reverse complement strand
GTTGTTATTTGTCGCGCCCAGTGCGCCCTTCAACCAAACAAAACTAACACCCATTTTTTGAGAGGCTTCTTCAAGATACAACTGCTTCAGACGCTGATCGGGAATGGCCTCAAACAAAGGTTTCAACTTATCTGCCAGCTTCACTTTTTCAGGAGCATCACCGCGATAGCCCTCCATCCAACGATCAAAGATCAAAGAAAATAAATCAGGAGCTTGCTGAAGAGCCTTACGAAGCGTTTCTGCACCGTAAGCCTTCACATAGTCATCGGGATCCATGCCATTCGGCAAAGTCAGACCCTTCGGATATAAATCGGCTGCGAGTAAAATCGGCAAACTTCGCTCCGCGGCTTCCATCCCCGCAGCGTCTCCGTCGAATAGAGCCACCACATTGCGAGTCATACGCTTCAAAAGCTTTCCATGATCTGGAGTAAGCGCCGTCCCCATTGTCGCTACAACATGACGAATACCCGATTGAAAAAGCGAAACCAAATCCATATAGCCCTCAACAATGATGGCCATGTCTTCAGTGCGAATATAACGAGCTGTTTGCGAAAGACCGTATAGGATACGACCCTTAATGAAAACCGGAGTCTCTGGAGAATTCAAATATTTTGGCTCGCCTTGCTCGATGATACGTCCACCGAATGCAACGGGCTCACCCATCGGTGATAAAATCGGGAACATTAGACGATCACGGAAAAGATCGTAATAACCTGATTTGCCTTGAGTGCGTTGTTTTACCAGACGAGCTTCTTCTGCTAATTCAAGTGAAACGTCTTTACTGACAAGATACTTTTCTAAACCATCCCATTCATTGGCGGCGTAACCAATGCCAAAAGCTTCAACCACCTCGGGCGAAAGGCCACGCTTAGCGATATATTTTTTCACTGGATGATCAGCAGGCACACGCTTCAGTTGCTCTGAAAAATAACCAGCCGCAAGCTGGTTGGCTTTTAACAACAACTTTTTCTTTTCGGTTACTAGATCACGCTTTTCTGCCACGGCAGCATTTTCAGGCGCAGGCAACGGAATGCTCGCGCGGTTCGCGAGGTACTCAACTGCTTCCGGAAAATTCATTCCATTGTAGTTTTGCAAAAACGTATAGATGTTGCCTTTTTTGTGACAACCAAAACAATGATAGACCTGTTTATGCTCGGAAACAGAAAAACTGGCTGTTTTTTCTTGATGATCTGGAAATGGACAGCGGCCCATAAGGCCGCTACCACTCGATTTCAATTGTGTGTACTGAGAGATAATATCTACAAGGTTATTAGCCTCAGAGACCCTCTCGATAAAGTCAGGAGAAAATCGCATGCACCTTCCAACAACAATCAATTAAGAAAGTTTAGATTTAATGACTTCGCTTACTATCTTGTTGTCGGCGGCGCCTGAAGTGCGAACCATGACTTCCTTCATTACAGGACCCATGTCTTTCACTGTCTTTGCACCCAATGCTGCAATAACTTCTGTGATAATCTTTTCGATCTGCTCGCGTCCCATTTGGGCTGGAAGATAAACTTCCAACAGTTTCAATTCAGCAGCTTCTTGATCGACCAAATCTTGGCGACCCGCGGTTGTGAACTGATCAATGGACTCTTTACGTTGCTTCACGAGTTTTTTAACAACCGCCAACACCTCATCTGCCGTAATTGCTTCCGGACGAACTTCAATCTCACGATTTTTGATCGCTGCTTGAAGACCACGAAGAGTTGTTAGCTTTAATGATTCTTTTGCGATCATGGCCAACTTTACGTCAGCCATGATTTTATTTCTGATTTCCACTCAGACCTCCAAAAAGGATTACTCTGCAGACCAGCCTTTTTTAGACTTCTTAACTGCACGTTTGCGAGCAGATAGGGATTTCTTTTTCAAACGAACGCTCGGTTTTTCGAAATGTTCGCGTTTTTTTACCTCGGAAAGGATTCCAGCTTTCTCGCAAGATTTTTTGAATCTTCTGAATGCTGACTCAAAGCTTTCGCCGTCTTTGATTTTAACTAATGCCACGTAAATCACCAACCTCTCGAGGGCATAGCAAAACAGGAGTGACCCGTTTCACTTCTAATGTGAAGAAGCAGTGTATAGCAAAGCCCCCCTGTCCGGGCAAACCCTAATTAGACAAAATCCCCCTCATTTAAGGCTTTTAGACTTCATAACGCAAGTCGCTACGAAAAGGTGCCAGGTCCTCTTTCTGGAAGCGCAGCGGCCAGAAAGAGGACCTGGCACCTTTTCGGGAGCTATGCTAGCTTTCCTCGCTATGGAATTACTATCACAGCCACAAATTTGGATTTCTTTTTTCACTTTATTCGCCCTCGAGCTTGTTTTAGGGATTGATAACATTATCTTTATTTCAATTTTGGCTGGCAAACTGCCACAACACGAGCGCAACAAAGCTCGCAATTTGGGATTGGGCCTGGCCGTTGGCGTTCGTATTTTACTTCTGCTTTCACTTTCTTGGATCATCGGACTGACAGATCCTATTTTTAGCGTTTGGGATCATCCGATATCAGGTCGAGACCTTATTTTGATCCTGGGCGGTCTATTTTTGCTTTTTAAAAGCACCCTCGAAATTCATCACAAGCTCGAAGGCGAAGCCGGCAGCACTTCAAATCTAGTTGCGGCAAGCTTCAGTGCAGTGATCATACAGATTTTGCTTTTAGATATCGTATTTTCGCTTGATTCAGTCATCACTGCCGTCGGAGTGGTCAGCGAAATTTCTGTCATGATCGCCGCAGTTATTGCTTCTTCGGCCGTTATGATTTTTTCGGCGAAATCCATCAGCACTTTTGTGGACGCCCATCCAACAATCAAAATGTTGGCACTGAGCTTCTTGGTAATGATTGGTATGAGTCTTTTGGGTGAAGGCTTTGGTCATCATATTCCGAAGGGCTATATTTATTCTGCCATGGCTTTCTCGGTTTTGGTTGAGCTGCTTAATATACGGTTGCGCAAACTCTCTCATCCGAAACCAGTACAGTTGCGAGAGCGTGTGACTGAAGAAAAATCTAAAAAATAATGTCTCTTGATACTATTCAAAGCGAAGTAGATCACAAGTGGATGCGACGGGCTTTGGCCCTCGCAAAAAGCGCTGCAAAAAAGGACGAGGTGCCCGTCGGAGCCATCTTAGTTCAAGATGGTAAAATGATCTCAAAGGCCTATAATCTGCGCGAGACTCTACAAACAGCTCTTGGTCACGCCGAACTTGTGGCCCTACAAAGAGCTTCTAAGAAAATTCAGCAGTGGCGTTTACTCAATACGACTCTTTACGTAACGCTCGAACCTTGTATCATGTGTGCAGGTGCTTTGGTGCAAGCACGCGTCCAGCGTGTCGTTTATGGCGCTACCGACCCTAAAGGGGGGGGCGTTGAAAGCCTTTACCAAATTTGCCAGGATTCACGATTGAATCACAAAATTGAAATCACTAAGGGTATTTTAGCCGACGAGTGCGGCTTGATTTTAAAAGATTTTTTTAAAAGTCGTCGAAGTCAAAAAATCTAAGAGGCTTCGTCGGTTTCAAGACGATATCCCAAGCTTGGGACTGCAATGATGCGACCTTTGAAGTTTTGAATTTTACGCTTAAGATAATTGATTTGTGAATCCACATTGCGAGAAGTTACTTCAGTCCCGCCCCAAATTTCATTCAAACATCTTTCACGGGTCACTAAATGGCTTTTATTCTGCATAAGCAATTTCAATATATCGAATTGCTTTGGCGTTAAACTGACTTCTTCAGCATCAACAAACAGCTGTCTTGATAATAAATTCATTTGTAAATTTGCTGCATTCAAAATAGAGACTACATCACCATCTTTTTCAGAAAGACGAGCTTTGATCCGCAAAATAAGCTCTTTCACGTGGTAGGGCTTAGAGATAAAATCGTCTGCACCCGTTTCGAAAGCATTAATTTTTTCATCAATCGTTGCGGCACCGGAAACAAAAATTACTGGTGTGCTTTTTGTCGCATTATTTTCACGGATTAGCTTACAAACATCAACACCCATAAGACCGGGCATTTTGTAATCTAAAAGAATCAGGTCAGGTTTTTTTAAATTAATCATTTCAAAAGCATCTGCGCTATTGGATGTGTATGAACAATCGTAGGTGGGGCTCAAAACCTCTGCTAACATTTTGCAGCTTTCTTCATAATCATCAACAATAAGAATTTTCTTCAAACCCACGAGCCCTTCAAACATATGTTCTTTCTTGAGATACTACCATGCCTAACTATTTACTAGAATACAAGCTTTTGAGCTTAGGTAAACACAATTCTATTTGCGCAGGCCCTACATACCCTTGAAGCGAATTTTTTTCGCATCTAGTATCTTCTTTAAAGCTTCACGCTTATCACCTTGGATCTCAATGATACCACTGCTCGCACTGAGCAAATAGGTTCCTCCCACTCCGCATTTTGACTTGAGCTCTTTAGTTAACTCCTTCAAATAGTTTTCGTTTTTAGGAAAACCGTCTAGCACAGTAACTGTTTTTCCGCCTCGGCCACTCTTTTCAAGTCTAAAAATGACTGTAAACTTAGAAACGCTTACCTCTTGCGCGGGCTGACAACTGCAGCTTATAACCATTTCCTTACAATTTGGACATGTTCGGTTTTCTTTGGGATCTGTCGAGTAGACCAATTTAACATTTTTATTCATGGACTCTAATCTTGCTTTGTTGACTGGGCCGCGGCCGGCCCTTCCGATAATTTATGCTGTGAATATTCTTTCCCGTCAAACCTGAAAAGCTGTGGCTCGTTATCCATCACAGTTGCCAAATTCACCGGTCTTGACCATAACTTATAGAGATTCTTCATGGTTTCAGACATAAAATCTGGCTGCATATCTATACCTTCATGTAAATGCGTAAGCAGCAATTCGCCACGATTTTCAAAGTTTGCATCTTCGATACGGATGATTGGCTGACCGAAGTTCGTCATGTGAAAAAGCAACTTCGCCTTGATTGCGCGAAAGTCTTTTGTATCGATTTCGAACTTATTTGTCTGTTTATTGAACTTGTAAACGAACAATTTATTACGAATGCAGAAGTCCTCTGTTAAGAACTCGTCAATAAATGTTACATCATTGTAAACTCGACGCACTTCGAAAATTTTATCGCGCCCTATTCCTAACTTTTTATCCCAATTTTTTCTTTCACGAACATCGTCGCACTGCTCCCAATCACGACCAAAACGGCCCTTGTTCCAACGATCTTCGATATCCCTCATTAACTCAATACCCACCTTATATGGATTGTACCCGCTAGGGGCCATGGCCATAGTTCCGCTGTGATGATCGGCAAAATCGATGATTTCAGAGTCATTCAATATTTTTTCTGTCATCAATTTAGAATGCCAGTATGAAGCCCAACCCTCATTCATTGTTTTGGTCATTCCTTGTGGCGAAAAGTAATAGGCCTCATCACGTATGATAGAAAGGATGTCCTGCTGCCAATCGTCCAGCGGCGCATTGTGAATGAGAAATCTAAGAATGTCTTTTTCGGGCTCAGCTGGAAATCGATGTGTCCGTGCGCTGTCTTCAGCGAATTTTCTTTTTTGCTCGGCCACATAGGCAGGTGGATTGATATAATCACGCATATAGGGTCTATCCACACGAAGCAAATAGCTCTCGTGATTCGCTGGCGCAGCCTCTTGTTCTTTATTCACAGACTTTTCCACATAGGGACTGTAACGATCTATTAAATTCTCTAGCGACAAACAAACGTCTATAAAGTCCTCAACAACATCCATTCCGTAGCGATCTACATAACGGCGGATTCGTGTGGCATGATTTGCCATCTGATCCATCATTTTGCGATTCGTTTTTGAAAACCAAATATTATTTTTAAAAAAATCGCAGTGACCATAAACGTGTGCCATCACAAGTTTTTGATCCATCATTGCATTGCCTTCCATCAAATAGGCGTAGCAAGGATCGGTGTTGATCACCATCTCATAAATTTTTGAAAGACCATACTCATAGGATTTCGAAAGATGTTCGTATTCCATCCCGAACTTCCAGTGGGGATAACGAACCGGAAAACCGCCATAGGCAGCAAATTGATTTATTTGATCATAGGTGATCAACTCAAAAACAGTTTCAAAGCAATCAAGACCCGCATCTTTCGCAATCTTGCAGATTCTTTTTCGTTCGGCTTCAAGTTCTGGCGTTAAATTGGCCATACTATTTACCCTTTCCTAAAAAATCCTTGATCGAGTCTAAGATTTTATCGCGATTTTCAATCTGACTGAGTGTCAAACGCTCATCACTGCCAAATTCTTTTTCTAAATCTTTCAAAAACTGACCACTGCCATATTTACTTTCAACTTGCCCGTATCCGAACATATTGCAATTTGGCAAAAAGAACTCTTCTAGCATTTTTACACACAGCCTTGTGTCTTCTCCGCTCCAATTGTCACCATCGCTGAAGTGGAATGGATAAATATTCCATTCACTAGGCGGGTAATCTTTTTCTATGATTTGCTGGCAAAGCTTATAGGCCGAGCTGATCAATGTTCCACCAGATTCACTGGTTCTAAAAAATGTATCTTCGTCGACTTCTTTTGCAGCCGCATCGTGAATGATAAATCGGGTTTCTAAACCCTTATAATGTTTTTTCAACCAAGTATTGATCCAAAAACTTTCTAATCGAACGATTTCTTTTTGTTCGTCGCCCATACTGCCCGAGACATCCATCATATAAATAACAGCTGCACGTGTCTGCGGCTTCGTCACTTTTTTACCAGTCCGATACTGGTAATCGCGACGAATTGGAATAATTCGCGGGTCTGCCATATCATATGTACCTGATGAAATGTAGCGTTTTAGCGCACGTTTATACGAAGATTTAAAATGACGAAGACCTTCTGAGCCCACAGGCGCCAAACCTGAATATTTTATTTTCTCGGCATCAATATTTTTACTACCCTTGGGGAGAATATTAGGAAGCTCTAGCTTTTCGCCCAAAATATCTGCGAGTTCATCTAGACTGAGCTCCATTTCCATTTTGTGCTCACCGGGCTGATCCCCGGCTTCGCCTTTGCCTTCGCCGGGCTCGCCCAAGCCATCGCCTGGTTCACCCTGACCTTGGCCGACGCCACCTTGTTGTTTAGCGCCATAGCGAAAATTGGGAATATCAATTGAAGGGAGCGGGATTTTGACAAAATCGTTCTCACGTTTGCCAATCATCTCCCCTTGGGACACGTATTTTTTAAAGTGCTCTTTAATACGGCCCTTAACTATTTCTTTAAATCTATTTTGATCTTCTTTAATCGACATAGTGGTCCCCACGTCCGCCTTTGGCGGAAGCCCTCAAGTCGCGCGCCAATTATCTATTCTTTACATCGCCGCGTGCAAAAATGCTCGCAACGTAGTGAAGCACATCCGTTGCCGAAATCTCATCGTAACCAAAGTCTTTGATCAGACGAGTTTTGACGATGTCGATTTTTTCTTGAGTATCTTTGTCGGTCGCATTGCTAACCAAAGTTGTTAACTTAATGCTGTCTTTTTGATCCTCAAAAATTTTCAGCTCGATGGCTTTATGAAGGCGCTCGTTCATTTTGTAATTGAACTTCTTACCTTCGACTGCCAAGGCACCAATGTAATTCATAATTTCGCGTCGAAAATCATCTTTACGTGACTCTGGAATTTCGATCTTCTCTTCGATCGATCTCATTAAACGCTCATCGGGCTCTTCATCATTACCCGAGAACTGATTTCGAACGCGCTCTTTTTGCGTATAGGCCTTCACATTGTCGATATAGTTTGAACACAAACGAGCTAGTGCGCTCTCATCAGCGCTGATAGCTCTTTGAACTTCGCCTTTGATGATTTCTTCGTACTCTTGAATCACCACACCTAAAAGTTCTTTGTACTCGGTCTTCAAGTCTTCATTTGATATCAACGAATGACTTTTCAATCCACTTTCAAGTTCTTTGAAAACCATGAATGGATTCACAGAACCTTTATTCGATTGTTGTGCTGCTACCAATGCATTTGAAAGTTTATCTTGAATATAGCGAGGTGAAATTCCACTCAATCCTTCGCGTGTGACCTCTTTGCGTAGTTCGCGCACATTGTCTTCAGTGTAATTCGGCAAGGTTTTTCCATTGTACAGTTTCAATTTTTGCAAACGCGTGAGGTTGGCTTTTTTAGGTTTTTCTAAGCGCGTAAGTATGGCCCACATCGCTGCCATTTCAACCGTATGCGGGGCAATACTGATACCGCGTACCTTTTGAGAATTGAAATCTTTTTTATAGATGTTCACCTCATCTCTCCAACGAGTGATGTAAGGGATATCCACCTTCACCGTACGATCGCGCAAGGCCTCCATGAATTCATTGTCTTGCAATCGACGATACTCGGGCTCATTGGTATGACCAATGATGACCTCATCAATATGAGTCTGCGCGAATTTTTTAGGTTTTACTCTGTGCTCTTGAGACGCACCCAGCAAGTCATATAAAAACGCCACGTCTAATTTTAGAACCTCAACGAATTCGATCAGTCCACGGTTTGCGACATTGAATTCTCCGTCAAAGTTAAAAGCACGTGGATCTGAGTCCGATCCATACTCTGCAATTTTGCGATAATTAATATCACCTGTAAGCTCTGTCGAGTCTTGATTCTTTTCGTCTTTTGGCTGAAAAGTACCGATACCAATACGATCGGCCTCTGACAAAAACATTCTTCGCACGCGAACGTGATTGAACACCTTCATCACATCGCCGTTATATCTTTCCATCAATTGTTTGAAAATAAAGCGTGATGGCGGCGAAAGCTCGCCGTCGACTGTCGCACGGTAGCTGCCTTCTTGACCTTTATTGATTTGTTCAATTACTTGGGCGCGCATATCTTCTGGAATAAGTAGCAAAGGCTCTTCATTCATTGGACTTGGGAAGGCTTTAATTCCTTTTCCAAGTAAACCATCGAGCTCATCGCGTTCGTCAATCCACTCGAAAGTATATAGAGCCCCGGTATCAGATAACGAATAGGCCTCTAAGCCTTTTTTCAACATACGGCAAATTGTAGATTTTGCACTTCCCACAGGGCCGTGTAGTAAGATCACACGTTTCTCAGTGCCGTACCCGAGCGCCGCGGCCTTTAGCACATTCACTAACTTCATGAGTTGAACATCCAGCCCGAAGACAGCGTCTTTCCCGTTGCTTGGAGCATCATCGAAAAATTTGTAGCGCGTGACTTCTTTTTTAAAATCGGTGTAGGTCTCGCTACCAGGCTCAACCACCATATCGTACATACGCTGAAAAGCGTTGCGCGTGATTTTAGGGTTGGCTTTCACGAGATCAAGATACTCTGCAAAAGTTCCCGCCCAGTGGGCTTTTGCATGTGCGCTGGAATTTTTCCAGTTGCTAACGATAGGACCGAGATCAAACTTTGAGGCCATAGATCACTCCCTTAGCTATGTAGGTGGTTCGCCCCCTCCTACTATACTTAGATTATGCCTCATACCTGGACGGTTAGAAAATACTTAATAAATTTGTATTGCTTTGAACCCGTCAGGTTGAGACAGAGTGAAAACCTGTGGCTTAAACTGGACCGAAGTCTTGGGCTGCTCGAAGAGCCAGGTCATCTCGAACCCAGGCGCCGTGATTAAAACACGCTTAGCCCCCTCATTACGATTCAGCCATTTTACATCGATGCCACGATCTTTTTGGCTACATAACTCAATATTTCCAGCCGCATCGGCCCTGCAACTCCAACCCCCACCGCGAATGGGCTGATCAAAAGCAATGTAGGTTAAATTCATTGGATGCAAAGGCAGATCTATCAACGGCGCAAATGCCTTTTCAGAGTTTTTGCCAAAATAGAATTTCTTCTGTGGATAATAAGAATAACTTATCTCTTTGGGGCTCATAACCAAGCTTGCGATTTGCATTCCAAAAAGAGCTGAGATTTCAAAACGTGCTTGCACATCACGTACACCCAAAATGTCGATCTTCAAACTGTTTGTACTGCCTGCTTTACTATTTTTAACGACGGCTTTGGTTTCCCATTGCGCATTCGTAAAGGTTGCAGCTTTTTGCATTGGCGCCGTCGCACAAGAAATCAGGCCAGCGAGCATGAAAATAACCAAAATGAGAGGAATGTGTTGGATACTTTGTTTCATTCCTTTAGCATAGGTGAAATGAACTGGATTAAGCAAAGTTTTATTTTCGCATTTAAAAACCCCAAAGAAAGTCTATTTCTAATTATTACGGGCATGCTATCGCTGTATATTACCTCATTCAATGCGATCATTGGCGCCGTTATTACTTCTATTGTTTTTGCCTTTATTCAAGCAACGGTCTTTAATCACTTTACAAAAAAGCCGCTTTTACGAATTAAAAACAAAAGTTCTTTATTGCTGATCGCTCTGCTATCCATTCCTACGAACATTATCATGGGCAGCGTGGTCGGACTAATTCAGGGTGCCGAAACTGTGCCCATGACACTCATCCTTGTAGTGATTTTTGCTATTTTCTGCGCTCTTTCATATATAGTTATCGGCCATGCGATTGGTTTTATTGTTCTGGAAGAAATGCATTTTGAAAAATCGCTGAATGCTGCGCTGGGTGGTTTTAAAAAGCATCGCCTACATTTATTAATGCTTAGCTGTTTAGTTTCTATTATTTTGATGTTGGCAGCTTTGCCAATGGGCCTGGGACTTATCATTGCTTTGCCTATTCAGTTTTATGTGAATGGCTTTTCATTTAATGATCTCTATCAATTGAAAAAAAATGAGGTCGACGTTTAAAGCATCGACCTCATAGTATTTAATTTGTTATGCACGACTATTTTTCTGAAGCGGGCATTCTACCATTGAGTTCTTGTTTTTCAATGGCAGTAATTTTAGCTTTTATTTCATCCATTTTGCCTTGATCAGTTTCCAAGTCCACAGCGCGCTTGTACATTTTTTTAGCTTTTTCTACCATTGATTGTTTATAGTAGGCATCTCCCAAGTGTTCAGCGATAACACTGACCGTGGATTGATACTTGAAAGCGGCCTCTAACATCTTTACAGATTCAGAAAGCTTACCCTGCTTGTATAAAATCCAACCCAACGTATCCAAAACATAACCATCCGCTGGCTCTAAATGTAGAGCGCGGCGAGCTAATTTTTCAGCCTCTGGCAAATTAGCGTTTTGTTCTGCCCAAGTGAATGCAAGATAATTCATTCCTTGCACATGGTTGGGGTCGATCTCTAAAACTTTTTTCATTTCATTCACAACGACTTCTTTTTTACCTAAGCGGTCATTCATTGTACCGTAGTAAAATCTCAACTGTGCATTGTCTTTAAACTTCTCAATTGCGCCACCTAGTACATCCACTGCTTTTGCGTAATCGCCTTTGTCATCAAGTAAAGAAGCATACATTGCGTAGATTTGCGGAAGATCTGTTCGCTCTTTCAAAGCGCCTTCTAGCAATACAATGGCATCGTCAGGTTGATTTAGATTCTTCAAAATATACGAAGAATGTACAACAGACTCACCATAGAATTGGCTACTTACAGGAATTTTTTTATACTGTGCCAATGCTTTTTCAGACTGATTACTTTCTTCATAAACAGCGGCCAGGTAAAAACGAATTTTGTCTGATTCAGGAACGTCACGCAAAATGTCCTCTAGTTTAGTGATCGCTAGAGTATACTTTTTTTGTTCAATCAAAATCAAAGCCATTTTCATCTTGGTATTTAGCGCATCGTCGTTCGAAGACTCTACATATTCAAGTTGTTCGTAGGCTAGATCGTAAGCTTCTTTTTCAATGTATATTTGCGCTAAAACTTCCGCTACACGAGTATTTGGACTATTTTCTTTTTGAAAGTTTTTGTATAAATCTGTCGCAGCTTTTGGATTGCCTTGTTTTGCGTACAAGCTTCCCAGTGAAAGTACCGAATCAACAAATTCTGGCTTTTCTTTCAAAGATTTCTTAAAAGCCTCTTCAGCAGCGGCTTCAAATTTTTTGCCGGGCTGTTCAGTTCTAACACGACCCACATAATACCAAGCCAAATGAGCAGAATTATAATCTGGATTCTTTGTTAGGCCTTCAAAAAATTTGATCGCCTTTTCGTACTGCTTTTGTTCTGTATAAATAGCACCAATGTATAGCGGTGCCTCTGTATTTTTTGGATTTAACTTCAATACGGTTTCGTACTGGGTCATTGCTTTCGGATAGAATTTTAAACTTGAATACAAACCACCAAGCAAAAGATGCGCATCTAGATTTTTTGGATCTTTTTGAACAGCCTCTTCACCCTGAGAAACTGATTCTGAAACCATTCCGAGTTTTAAATATTCAGCCGCTAAACGCATGTTCACCGTCGGAGAATTTTGATCGTAAATCAAAGTCATCTTGAATGACTCAACCGCTTTTTTCGGATCTCCAGCTAAGCTGTAAGTTTCACCTAGAGAAAAATAGTAGTCGGCTTGTGTGCGCATGTAGAGTGGATCCAAAGTTGATTTTTCATCGCTTGATGGCGTTGGCGGAATCAACGAGCTCGGTGCTCGGTTCATATCGTTGAATGCCGAGTCATGATAGGTTGCATTTTCAATCTCGCTACTCTGAAATGTCGCGCATGCTGAAAGAGTAAGCATTAGAGCTGAGAATAAGACCGCTTTTGTGAATGAAATCATTGGATCTCCTACGTCTGTAGCTAGATCGGCGAGTTATGGAATCTCATGAAGAGCCCAGGACGTAATTGCGACGAATGTCGTGGCTAGTTAACTGACATCGACATCACGACACCCAAGTCATCACCGGCAAAGGTGGGCTGTACTGGTAGCTGGATGTCTTCGTTTTCTAGTTCTGCAGTCTGTACGGACTTGTCTGGTCCAGATGACCAGATCAAAACGCGCAGCTTGCTTTGTTCTGTTGAAAGGATTCTGTAGTGGAAGGGCTGACCCCAGTCGTCCGTTCCCATTGTTCCGGTTGTGCGCAAGTCAGCTATGCTGGGCCCCGCAGAAGCCGGTCCACGAGCGGTTTTAGCACTATCATGTATATTTTTCGACGCTTCGCGATACAGCTGGACCAATTGGTATCCGACGATCTCTGCGCGCTGCAGCGCTTTGGCTGAGGCCCCATCGCTTCCACCACGCTTCCAGGGTATGGCAATGATCGCCATTGAGAGCCCGACCAGGCAAAACAATATTAACATGCTAGATGATTTAAGGTCCTGTTTTTCTTTGGTTTTCATCTATCCTTCATCCCTGATTATAGGCCTATGTCCTACATATCGGCAGAAAGACCTAAAACTTTAGACAAAGGTCAGTAAAATCGAAGCCTGTTTAACCCGATAGGTTTTGTAAGCTTGTCTATTTTTAAGACTTTTGAGTTTTGGATAGCTTGACAACATGTGGCGGTGGGGATAGTTTCCCGCCATCCGACAGGGGCACTGAATCATAAGGACTCAATATCCCTTAGGAACTTGGAATTTTTCAAATCGGGAGGCATTTTTGATCAACCAAAACGAAACAATGAATTCAAAGCCAAACTCTAAAGTTAAAATCATCAAGCGCTATCAAAATCGCAAACTTTATGACACACAACAGAGCTGCTATGTAACTTTGGACGACATCGCAAAAATGATCCGCACCAATGAAGAAGTGATGGTTATCGATAACAAATCGAAAAACGACATCACTGCAGCAACTTTGACACAGATCATTTTCGAAGCAGAAAAGAAAGCATCTCAGTATGCTCCACTTTTCACTCTTCGCGAAATCATCCAAAACGGTAACGGAAGCATTTCTGGTTACTTGGCTAAGTTGGGCGCATTCCCACAAGATTACATGACGAAACAACAAACGAACGTCAATGTTGAGCGCACATCTACTGATGACGTAAAACAAAATCTTGAGAACCGCGTTGCTAACGCAGCGACTCGCTACAACACAGACACTACTGCTAAAGTAGCTGCTGAAAAAGCGACAATTCTTCCAGGAGCTCAACAAGATGAAGAGACTCCAAATTTGCCAAGTTCAAACTTTGGTTTGAATAACTAAGAAATCAAACTTCGGTTTGAGCTGATAGCAAATTAAAAATCTAAATTGAATTGCTTAAAAAGGGATTTACGAAAGTAAGTCCCTTTTTTTTTGGTTTTGATGGGGACTATTTTTACAGTAGTGATTGTCAAGCTTCGATAGTGTACCGTTTGTGGCCTTTCTGCCGGCCATCGTGGCGGTCAGACCACAAATCCCACACAAACAAAAATCATGTTTTAACCTCTGGTGTATTTAAATAATTCTGGCCAGGACGGCCAGAATTCAGCGTTCCATGGACGGATGCACTAACGATTCCACTAATCACAGCACGTGCGAAGACGGTAAAATTACCGCAACGTCCGCCAGACTATAAACTTTTTACGTCCCGATTTAATTTCAACTTCTTGCTCAGGCCACTGATCGGCCGTGACATTATTATCGATAGCAAGGCCCTGTAGACTCATTTTATATTTGCCTGGCTTTAAAGGAACTCGAATCAACTGAATAGTTTGCGGTAGCGTCGACCACTGACGAAGATCAGCACGCTCTGTTACTCGCATTGCCACCCAAGCAAGCGTTCCCAGCAGTTGATCTTTTTGACGGACTTGATCTGCGACCACCGCCTTCGCTGCTTTGGCAGCGATTCTGCGGGCAAGCAGCGATGCTTGATCGTCTTGCAATGTCTCAACTGCGGCCTCGGTTACGTCATAGATACGCTGACTTTTAAATTCACCCATCCCCGCAATAGACAGCTGAGCTTTTTGTGTGGTGCTGTGAGTAGATATCAACATTGGGAACTCGTAAGCCGCTGGATTCATAACTTTGCGTGGTCCCCAACCTTGCTGAACAACCACGACGACTTCACCGTATGTTTTGTCGTACCATTTTTTATCTTCGACAACTTCGGGAAATTTTTTCTTCCACTTGCTATACTCGTCGAGTCTTTGCGCAAGCTTCGATGAACGCATAAGATCCGCAGGTAAAGTTACAATGGAAGGATCAATTTTGTAAGCTTCTGAATAAGCAATATAGGCATCATCATATGAACGGCTAGCTTCCCATACAACAGCAGAAAGATATTTTCCAAAAACATTTATCTCGAATTTTTTTTTGTCGTCACTACGGTATTTTAAATATTTTTCATTTATACGGCGTGCTTCTACCAAGGCATCATCTAGCTCGCCAAGCCCTAGATAATTCATAGCAAGGTAGGCGTTGATAAACACTTTTTCAAAGGTATCGC
>JANNCH010000270.1:0-4110 GCA_031386315.1 Pseudobdellovibrionaceae bacterium | reverse complement strand
TTCATTCTCAGTTATTCACTGAGAATGATTCTTAATATCTTGCATCCCCTAGGGCGAACCTTATACAAAAAGATCTGAGGTGCCCATGGCTCGCGATGCAGTCCCGTTATTACCAAGACAACACGATGAAGATATTATTATCCATCAAGATAATTTCAATGAGGTCGAACTTAAAAAAATTATTCGTAAGTTGAATCTGAAAGTGACGAATCAACGTATGGCTATTTTGCACTGCTTACACGAAGGACGTCGTCACGTGACTGCCCAAGAACTTTTTGAAAAAGTGAATAAAGCAAATCCCGAAATTGGATTTGCCACAGTCTATCGTTTCTTGCGCACGTTGAATGAAGGTAAATTTGTTACAGAAGTTCGAATGGGTGGGCTGCCCGCACGTTACGAGCTTGCACCCAAGGGTCACCATGATCATTTGACCTGTGTTCGCTGCGGCAAAATCTGCGAATTCGAAAACAAAGCGATCGAAAATCTACAAGAAAAAGTCGCCAACCAGTTCGGCTATACCCTGACCCATCACGTTTTAGAGCTGTATGGTTTGTGTCCGTCATGCCAGTCTGAAAAAAGCAGCGAGAACTAGGCAATCACTGTCGAACTTCTAAGCAAGTTTTGACGTCTTTTCACACACTCTTTAGTGAATGGAAAGCCAATGCAGTCTCTACTATAATGTCTCCACGTGTACCAACCTTAAAGGGGCTAGCATTATGAAAAAGATGATCACTTCGACTTTAGCGATGATTCTTATAGCTGGCGCTGCGCAAGCCGAGATCGTTCAGTGGCAATCTTCGGGCAAAAAGGCAACCTACGCAATCGCAGGTATCGGGGCGTTGGTATCTTTTGGTGGTAAATACAGTCAGTCTGTACACAAAAATCCCCTCACTCGTAAAATTGTGGGCGGAGCCATCATCAGCTTGGCCGCACAAATCATGTATGTGCAGCTGTCATCAGATGTCACCACAGCCAATCGTAAACTTATGAGTGCCGAGCATCGCAACTTGGTTCGTTTTGCCAATCAAGTTCAAGCCAACGAAGAGCGCAATTTGAACAGTAACTTTGACGATCTTTTGGCTGAATTTGAATGTGACTTAGATGACAACCAAAAGGCCGTCGTTTTTGCAGATTTGATTAAAAAAGCAGACCGATTGGGCGCTGCTGCCCAGGCCAAGGGCGAATTGACAGAGCAGGTTGAAGAGCAAATTCAAGCCGAACTCGAGCAATCCTTAGGTGCTCACAATACAATTCGTAACCAAATCCTGATCAAATATATTATTGCTCAGTCTTTTGTAAATAAAGCGGGCCAAGCAAGTCATTAGACTTATGAATAGTCTGACAAATAGACTGACCAATAGCCCGCGTCATCGATAGCTTCCCACATTCGAAAAACATAGAATGCGGCCTATGGCACAACAAGACGACGGCATCATCGTTAAAAGAGCTCGCGAACACAATTTAAAAGACGTTAGCGTGGTTATCCCACGTAACAAGATCACCGTGTTCACAGGACTCAGCGGCAGCGGCAAATCCAGTCTTGCCTTTGACACCATTTATGCTGAAGGTCAGCGTCGCTATGTTGAAAGTCTTTCGGCCTATGCCCGCAATTTTTTAGAACAATTAAAAAAACCCGATGTGGATTCTGTAACGGGCTTGTCGCCTGCGATCGCCATTGATCAAAAGTCAGTGAGCACCAATCCACGTTCTACTGTGGGAACTGTCACTGAAATCTATGACTACCTACGTTTGCTATACGCTAAAGTGGGTGTGCCTCTGTGTCCCACGCACCATGTACCTGTGAGCAGCCAGACTCCACAACAAATCATTGAAGATATTTTTAAAAAAGAAATGGGCTCCAAATTTTATGTACTAGCACCCATGGCTCAGGGTAAAAAAGGTGAATTCTTAGCCGAGTTTCAACGATGGGCGAAAAAAGGTTTTGTTAAGGCGAAGGTCGACGGCAAAATGATTGATCTTGAAAACGCCACTAAACTTACAAAAACCAAAAGCCATGACATCGATCTAGTTGTTGATCAGTTAATTCTTAAGGAAGGTCTTAAAAATCGTCTGGCTGAAAGTATCAATACGGCTTTAGGTTTGTCCAATGGCCGTGTGATGATTGAAGTTATCGGCGGCGAACGCACATCGTACTCATTGCATTCGGCTTGCCCTGAATGCGGTTATAGTTTTCCGGATATCGAGCCCCGCATGTTCAGTTTTAATAATCCACGTGGTGCTTGCCCGACCTGCAATGGACTTGGCACCTTGGATTTATTAGAAGAAGAACAGTTTTCTGATTCTGAAGTGGGCGGCAAAAAATTAGATAAAGTAGTTTATAAATACAAAGGCAAAAAAACCAATGACGAAGATGATGAAGGTGAAGAAGAAATGGTTCTTTCGGCTTGCCCTGATTGTCATGGCACGCGCCTGCGTCCCGAAGCATTGAATGTTTTAATTAACGGACAAACCATTGCAACGCTTTCAGATATGAGTGCTACGGATTTACGTGAATTCGTAACCGGACTTAAATGGAAAAACAAAGATCTTTTGATCGCTGAAAAAATCAATAAACAGATCGTATCTCGCTTAGATTATATGATTCGAGTGGGAACATCCTATTTATCTTTGAGTCGCGGCTCACGAACGCTTTCGGGGGGCGAGGCCCAACGAATTCGTTTGGCCACACAAGTAGGTTCGTCATTGATCGGGGTTTTGTATGTAATGGATGAACCAAGTATTGGTTTGCATCCGCGGGATCATCATCGTTTGTTGCATATTATTGGTGAGTTGAAAGATCGAGGCAATACGATCCTTTTGGTTGAACACGATGAAGATACTATTCGTTATGCCGACTACGTTGTCGACTTGGGGCCGCGCGCCGGAAAACTAGGCGGCGACCTTATGGCCGAGGGAACACCCGATCAAATTGAAAAAAATAAAAACAGTCTGACCGGTCGCTATCTATCGGGCGAGCTTCGTATTGTGCCTCCGAAAGTGCGTCGCAAAGGCAATGGCCTTTTTATCGAACTGAACGGCGCCACCGGTAATAATCTGCAGAACGTCGATTTGAAAATTCCATTAGGGACATTCACGGCGGTGACGGGTGTTTCGGGAAGTGGCAAAAGTACGCTCATCATCGATACGCTTTACAAAATTTTGGCAAAGCAGTTTTATAAAGCCCATGCGCATGCATCGCCATACAAAAAAATATCGGGCCTTGAAAATATAGATAAGGTCATCGATATCAACCAACGTCCCATTGGCCGCACTCCAAGATCAACGCCTGCGACCTATGTGGGATTGTTTCCGCTGATCCGTGATTTGTTTGCAAATCTTCCAGATTCTAAATTGCGTGGTTATGAACCCGGTCGTTTTAGTTTCAATGTAAAGGGTGGACGCTGTGAAACCTGCATGGGGCATGGACAGATCCGTGTCGAGATGCATTTTCTAAGCGACGTTTTTGTGACCTGTGATGTTTGTCAAGGGCGCCGCTATAACCGCGAAACTTTGAACATTAAATACAAAGAGAAATCCATCGCCGATGTTTTGAGTATGTCCGTGGTGGACGCTTTAGAGTTTTTCAAAAATCACAGCCATATTTTTCGCAAACTCGAAACTTTGAATCGTGTGGGTTTGGATTATATGACGCTGGGCCAAAGCTCGACGACTTTGTCGGGTGGGGAAGCTCAACGCGTGAAGCTTTCCAAAGAACTTTCAAAACGTGGCACGGGTAAAACTTTGTACATTTTGGATGAGCCCACGACAGGTTTGCATTTTGATGATGTTAAAAAACTTGTCGAACTGATTCAAGATTTAGCAGGGGCAGGCAATACTGTGCTTGTTATTGAGCACAGCATGGAAGTTGTGAAATGCGCCGATCATGTGATTGATCTGGGACCCGATGGCGGAAAAGCCGGTGGACGCATCGTGGCTACGGGAACGCCAGAGCATGTGGCCAAAGCAAAAGAAAGTGAAACTGGAAAATACCTCAAGCTGGCTCTTAAATAGCTTCCTAACACAATTCTGTCTTTACAAAATGTTTTAGAAGCCACTAGAGTGGCGTTGCAATAACAACAAAAGGAACACAAATGAAAAAAATGATCTTGG
>JANNCH010000261.1:0-2260 GCA_031386315.1 Pseudobdellovibrionaceae bacterium | reverse complement strand
GCCCACCACAAAGGTCTCAAATGAGTACTTGGGCGACAGGAGCTCCCCGGAGACCGTTTTGACGTGTACGCCGGCTGGCGCCTCAAGGTCGTTGGTATCACCATGATAGCTGCGCAAATTGGCAGCTTCGAACAGGTCCGTCATCCCTTTTTAAACCCCTCAAATGTACTAATGTAGAAAATCACAACAGAAACTCCGTCTCCACCACAACTCTGTGCTTGATTTCAAGCCGAAACGTGTGAGATAAGCCTTTACCTATATGAAACGGACATATCAACCTAGTCGAACTAAAAGAACAAGAACCCACGGGTTCCGCGCACGCATGGCCACTGCTGGTGGTCGAAAAGTATTGTCAGCTCGCAGAGCCAAAGGTCGCGCAAGACTTGCGGTAGTTGTTGCCAGTAAAGCCGCTGCCGGAAGTAAATAACGCATTAGAAATAAGAAAAAATGGTCGGGATGGTTTGTTCCTTTAGAAAAAGGCAAACGTGAAGGGCCGCTAACTTGGGCGCCAGTTCGAATTAGCGATGAAAAGATTAGCCGGGCACAAATCATTCCAGAGAAAAAAAGTAGTAAAACGAGACGCATCAAACTCGTGATTAGCGTTCCTGCAAGTTGCGGAAACGCCGTCCAGAGAAATCGCTTTCGCCGAATGGTGCGAGGATTTTTTACCCGCCGTGGTTTACTTGACCAGTTTTCTTTATCTAGAGGTTTATGGATTCGTCTTTCTGCACATCATCGTTTGTCGAAGCAAAGCACTCTTGCCGAGTGGTCACTTCATCTGGAAAAAATACGATCTCACGTCGAGGTAAACTCCACAAACCAAAAGTTTATAGATGCGCCGTCGAGATGATGTTTGCGTTTTATCATTACTTGCTGAAACCATTTCTGTTTGCAATTTCGGGTCCGCACCAACAATGTCGTTACCCAGTTTCTTGTTCTGAATATGCCAAACAACAATTTCTCAACAACCCCTTACCAATGGCAATCAAAAATTCTACGTCGAGAGTGCTGTCCTGCAATCCTTGGACAAAATTTCGGCCCGATCAACTAGAGGAATCTTAATGAAACGCAACTGGAAAATCATCGGAGCTATCATTCTGTTCATGGCCGCTTGGCAGTACCTCGTTATCAAACCATATACAGACAAAGTAAAAGAAAAAAATGCCGCAACTACAGCCGCTCAAGTTGAGACTGCGAAAACGACCACCACCGAAGCTAAGTCGACTCCAACCGACGCAACGTCGAACAAAACAACCGGGCCCGCACAAGGTCCACTAGGCAAGTTCGTAGAGTATTCACTCAACAAAGACGTTTACTTTAAAGTTTTTGAAAATGCTGTTCTCGCGCAGTTTCACTTGCCCAATTATCAACAGCACGACAACACAAGAAAAGACGTGGTGTTGCTTGGAGATGGAATCGCATGGTCGTCAAACAATGCGGCAATTCAAAGTTGCCTCAGCGCTTTGCGACCCACAGACCCTACGCTGTTGTCATTTGCGGCGAGCGCTGGCGGCGGTGAATGCCGCGTGAATTTTGAACTTAAAGATCACGATAAAACTAAAGAGATCGCACCAAAACTATCTCTAAACGGCTTTGCTGGTGCTCAAGGCTCGGTTGAATTTTCAACAAAAGACGGAAGCTTTTTTGTTAAAGAGAAAGACGGCAAAGTAAATCTCACCACTTCTCAGTCACAAAACCCACATCGATTTATGTACGTGATCGATGGATCAAAAGACAACACTCACGGCAAAAAATTATTAAATACTGAATCGCTTAGCGGAAAAGTTTCATGGCTATCATTTGGCGACAAATATTTTCTCGCTGCATTTTTGCCGCGCGGCGCTTTTAATCCAAACATTTTTCACTCTTACGAGGAAGATTCTTTCAAGTACGGACTTCGCTATCCAATTTTGTCTGAGGGACTGAGCGGCACCGAATACCAACTTAGTTTTTATTCGGGCCCACGTGATACCGAAATGCTTGCGAACATAGATCCGCAGTTAAAATCCGCCATGGAGCTTGGCTGGTTTGAATCTGTGGGCCGTTTTATGCTCTGGGCACTAAATAGTTTATACAAAATTTTTCATAATTACGGCGTAGCAATTATTGTGCTTACGTTGCTCGTGAGACTTCTTTTCTGGCCGCTCAACAAAAAAATGTTTGAGTCGGGCCACAAAATGAAAGCGCTGCAGCCGCACATGGAGCGCATTCGCGCGAAGTACGGCAAAGATAAATCTAAAGCTAGCGAAATGAACATGGA
>JANNCH010000260.1:0-2269 GCA_031386315.1 Pseudobdellovibrionaceae bacterium | reverse complement strand
GAGATAAAGCATTAAACGACTTTATCTCGTGATATCAGATAATGCAAACCATCATGCCCTAGAATATTTAAATGATATTGGAAAACGCCAATTAAAATTATTGAAAACAGCCAAATTAAAATAGAGTTAGTTGCTCCACATAACCTAAACAACGCCAATATTAGAAGCCACACCAATACAACTCGTAGAATTGTATGTACATTTGACTTTTGATGAAGTTCTTTAATTTGTTCCATAAGTTATTGGACCTGCTCCGACTTTACACTAATAACTCGCATATTACTTGTTTTCATTCCCATAAATATTATCACTAAATCGAAAAAAGTAAAAAATCCCAACAACAATGGGTTTTTAATCGTAAAGAAGTTGGCTATCAGTGGCCAATTTTTTTGATAAAATAGGTGATGAAATGATTGTATCCAAAACGCTGGACTTGCCAGGTATTCAACTTTTAAAAGCTTAAAGCCGTGCTGTTTGAGAATAGCTTCAATATTTTTTTCATTAAAAAGGAAAAAATGCCTGGGGGCGTGATATCCACCCCAAGCACCGCTTTGAAACAGCCGGCAGTCCAACCCATCGGTCGATGGGGTCTCGATGAACAGTAGTCCATTCCTGTCCATAATTCGGTTACATGATGATAAACATTCATTAACATCACGAAAATGCTCAATCACTTGATTCATTACGATGCAATTAAAAAAGTTTCTTTTTGGAATATGTTCTAACTGTTCGGTTAACATATTGAATCCAGCTTGCTTTAGTTTTGCCGAACACTCTTCATACACTTCTTGTCCGTAAAGCTCCCATGAAGTGGGACCATTTTTTTTCATCAACTTTAAAAATTGTCCGTTTCCGCAACCAATATCTACAATTTTAGATTCAGCAGAAATTAACTTAGCCAGTTTATTTATTTTTTTCTTTTGAATAAAATTTCTAGCCCAGATTATAAATTTCGGAAACTTGTGAAAGAGAAATGGTTCGTAATTTGGTGGATATATAATTCCAAGTTCAGACTCAGATGGAATCGGGTCAATAAAAAAGATTCCACTCGGAACAGCTTTTATAAAATTGAAATTATTAGTACAGGTTTTATACTCATAATCCGTGCACTTTGCCACTAACTGCTGAGAACCTTCTTGGTCGCCTATAAAGGGGCTTCTATTTTGAGTCGTTTTAATAATAGCCATAGGGAATTTGCACCTAAAAATTCAAATTCTGCAATATCTTTTCTATGGTCACCACTAAAGCGATGACAAGTAATCCGATTGCCGTTGTGACATCTTGTTTCACGGCGCAGTTTTCGTCTTTAAAGGCCTTTTGTTGCCCGAGCAACTGATCGATTTACAAGCAAGAAATACTAAGAGCCGTATCCCTGGCTCTATCGAGTGCCACCATGAAATGGAAGCCAAATATGTCATTATTTGTGGTTGACTAAAGGGTTGATTTTCATGTTTTCTCGTATTGCGGACCCTCTTTTAGCTTCCAATATGATCTGGTATCGGAGACCGCGGGGCAAACTCTAACGGAGAACGGGACACCATCCAGAATTATGAAGCAGCTAGATAAGTTTTTAAGATTTTGGAGAACGAATGTCGCTCTAAAATACGTACCTTCAAAGTTTCAATCTGCGTTGGATATAGGATGTGGTGAAGGTTATCTTTTAAATTTAATCGACTGTAAAACTCGTGATGGAATTGACCCTTTGCTCAAGAGTGAAGTTGTAGATAATAATCTGCGGCTTTTACCTGGCACATTCCCACAAGATATTGGCAAAAAACTGTTACTTTCAAAATATGATGTGGTTTTTTCCCTTGCTGTATTTGAGCATCTCACTGAAGCGGAGTTTAGCGAGTCAAAATATTCGCTACCAAACTTACTGAATCCCAAAGGTCGTTTGATTATCAGTGTTCCTCATCCGGCTGTTGATATGATACTGGACGTTCTTATGTTTTTACGTTTAGTTGCGGGCCAGTCGGTAGAACAACATCATGCATTTAACCCGTTAAGAATTAAGGACTTTCAGTCAGACCAGCTAAAACTTATTTGCCATAAAAAATTCCAACTCGGATTGAACAATTTATTCGTATTTGAAAAGGTTGGAACTTAATGAAATTGACAATCATAATGCCTTGTTTGAATGAAGCTGAAACACTTGCTACCTGCATAAATAAAGCAAAGTCCTGGATTTCAAATTCTAATTTAGCGGCAGAGATTGTCATTGCAGATAACGGAAGTAGCGATGGATCTCAAAAAATTGCTTCAGACCTAG
>JANNCH010000237.1:0-12409 GCA_031386315.1 Pseudobdellovibrionaceae bacterium | reverse complement strand
TAAAAAAGTTATTCTTCATTAGTCTAGTGGTCGAGGGTTTCGCCGCCTTCGGCTCAAAATGAGACACTAGGTATCTCGCTCTTGTCTTTGGTCCTGATTTCTAAGTTCCTCACTCGTCATGCTTAAGAGAACTGGCCGTTTTTCCGATAGTTACCTTAGCAATGACTACAAAAAAGAAAAAGAATCCAGCTGCAGATGACCTCATACAATCATTAATGAATGATTTGAACGGGGCGAAATCAAAGTCTTCAAATTCTGAAGACATTGATCATCTTTTTTCTGTGGATTCAAGCGAAGTTCCCGACGATGTTTTTGGCAATGAGCAGAGCCATCGAGTGGAATCGACAAACGCTGCCATTGCCAATATGTGGGACAATCTTGAACATGATATTGGTGGTAAGTCGCCCAAGCGTTCAGAGGCTATTGAGCCTTCTGCAAATGTCGATATTTTTGCAGATGACTTTGAAATCCCTTCTGTCGGTGATGATGCTTATCAAGGTCCATCGGCGGATGGTGGTTACCAAAATCATGATGATATTTTTTCACCAGCAACACCCATTCGCAGCATGTCGTCTGCCAATGAAGATTCAGCAAAGCCTGTTATTCATTCAGAAGATAAAACTGTCTCTATTCAAAATGATATTGGTCAGTCAAGTGCTTACAGTGAATCTGCAGACCCTGCAGACAAAGACAAAACATTGGCAGTTCAAGGTTTTGCGAATGCAAAACTGGGGGCTCGTCGTAGTGCAGAGCCAGATGCTAAAGTCAGCATTGGGCAATTGCGCAGTGCCGGCGGTTCATCAAGACCAGGCAGTGTGTTCACTTCAATGGATGCAAGCTTGGTACAGTCTGAGAATTTAAAACTAGCCCAACAACGAATTCTTGAACTTGAAAGAGAAGTTGAAAAATTTCGTGCTGAAAATGAAGAGCTTGCCTCAGCCGGTGAGATCATTCACTCGCGAGTGGATGAATATGCTATTCGCATCACGGCTCTTGAGAAAGATAAAAAAGAACTGGAAGAGTCACACCACAGTGAAGTCTTGGTATTAAAGGGCAACCTTCAGTACAAAGAGACCGAAGTTGGTAAAGCTCGTATCAAGATCGAAGAGCTAGAGACTAGACTCAAGGCTGACTTTAAAAAAATCCGTGTCAAAGAGCGTGAACTTGAAAACAGACTGGAACTCGTGCGTGCCGAGAAGTCGGCCCTCGTTCGGTCCAAAGATGAGTATATCCTCGATATGAAGAGAAAGATTGATCAACTTCAATCTGAACTTGATAATTACAGAGGTAAGGTTCTCGAACTCAATAAAACTCTGGAGTCCAACCAAGATCAATTTAAACGCACCGTGCGTGCTTTGCGCTTGGCCCTTTCGAATTTAGAGGTTAAAGAGGAGAACCTAGTTCCTTTAAAGAAAGCGGAATAGTCCATGGACACCAGCACCACGCAACCCATCGAGGCCCTAGCGGCCCCCATTAAAAAAGTTAAAGTCGTTGTCAGCGATTTGCACTTGGGCAAAGGGCGTATATTAGAGGGCGGCGGACTCAATTCTTTAGAAGAATTTAATTTCGGCGAAAAACTTGTAGAATTTATTCATTATTATTCAACAGGCATTTATCGTGATTACGAAGTTGAACTGATTATCAACGGTGATTTTTTTAATTTTTTACAAGTGGACTATCGAGGTCACTTTCTGACAGTGATTACCGAGAGTGTTGCGCTTGAAGTGATGAAATCAATGGTCGGTGGACATCCTAAGGTTTTTAAAGCGATGTCTGAATTCGCAGCCAAACCAGGTAATTTAATCACTTATATCGTTGGCAATCACGACCAACCAATGTTGTGGCCGGCTTGTCGTGCCTATATGAATCAGGTCATCGGCAGCCCTGTTCGTAACAAAAATATTGTGTATTTTTTTGACGGTGTGCATATCGAACACGGCCATATGCATGAAGCCGCCAACCGCATGGATCCGAAAAAGTTTTTTTTAAAAAAAGATTTGGCCGAGCCGATTTTGAATTTACCTTTTGGTTCGCACTTTTTTGTCGAGCTCGTTTTAAAGATCAAACAAAATTATCCACACGTCGATAAAATACGACCTTTTTCGAAAATGGTTCGCTGGGCATTCATCAATGAAACAACTTGGATGTTAAAGTCCCTGTGCTCGCTATTATGGTATTTTGTAAAGAGTGCCTTCGGGCGAGATCCACGTAAAAATTGGCCATTCAAACGAATCATGAAAGTATTTTTTGAAAGTGCTATCTTTCCAGACTTAAGCGAATCTGCACGCCGCATTTTAAATGATGACCGTGTGCATACAGTTATATTTGGACATACGCATGTCTATCAATACCGCCAATGGTCCATCGACAAAGAGTATTTTAATACTGGCACATGGACTGAAGTCACATCTCTGGATATTGCCTCGCTTGGTAAAATCACTAAGTTAACCTATGTGATGATCGAATATCCAGAAGACGGTGGCAGACCACGTGCTCGCCTCAAAGAGTGGCGTGGATATCACCGTATAGAAGAAGACGTCGCCGTATCTTAAGACGTAAGTCTTGATAAGATATTGGTCGAGTTACAAAAAAAGATCATGTCAGCGCCGCAGACAAGTTTTATACTCATCCGATATGTCTCAAAATAATGACAATGGTGAAACATTCGAAAAAACGAGTATTGTTGCTAGCGACACTTTCAAAGGGCGCTTGCAGGCGGCTGATGGCGCGCCTCCTGCGGTTGTTGTCTTGATGGGGCCACCTGGTTATCAAGGCAAACAATATTCCATCAATCAAAGTGATATTGTCATCGGTCGCTCCGTTGAAAGCCAAGTCTATATTGATGATAAAAGTTTGAGTCGATCACACGCAAAATTTGTAGTGGTGGGTTCAGAAGTTTCGATCATTGATCTGGGTTCGACAAATAAAACTGTTGTTAATGGTGAGGCACTGCCGCCACTTGCTGCGTATCTTTTAAAAAATAATGATCAAATTAAAACAGGCAATGTGATCTTTAAATATCTCGAGCGCGGCAGCCTTGAGGCTGTTTCCAATCAGGTCATGTATGAAAAAGCGCAAAAAGATGCTCTCACTGGAGCTTACTCAAAAGGTGCTTTATTAGATAAAGGCCCCGAGGCCATGAAGCGCTCAGAGGTTTTGAGTGAAGAACTCAGTGTCGTAACATTTGATATAGATCATTTTAAAAAAATCAATGATGGCTATGGTCACCCAGGTGGTGATTATGTTTTGAAAGAGCTTTGTCGTATTGTGATTTCAAAGTTGATTCGTGCTAATGACTTTTTTGCTCGCTATGGCGGCGAAGAATTTGTATTGATATTAGCAGGGACTCCAAGCAAAACTGCGGGTGAAGTGGGTGAGCGTATTCGACACACAATCGAAACAAGCGAGTTTATCTTTGAAGGCAAAAATATTCCGGTCCGTGTATCTGTCGGCGTGGCGACGAAGCTTGCCACAGAAACAGATTGGGCACAGGTGTACGACCGTGCTGATAAAGCACTTTACAATTCCAAGCAAAATGGTCGTAATCGTACAACCATCGTCTAAGACGGCATGAAATACATATTCATTTCTATTTTATTTTTTTCAGTTTCTGGATTAGCTAATCCAGAAACTGAGAAGACTGCGGCTTTTCGCCCCTATGAAGCCAATGCTGAGGTGACGCCCTATCTGCAAATGGCTAATTTTAGTTTTTATGCAGGGGCACCCGATATTCACGGCAAGGCCTATGTGCCTAATTTTTCGACCCTAGCGGGGCTCAAACTCAGTTGGGCGGAGTATGGGATTGCAACGGGTCTTTCGTTGCCGATTCCAAAAGAAGAAATTGATCGTCGTGGCAAATCGGATCAGTTTAATCTGATTTTGAGCAAATACTGGCGAAGTTCTGCGATTGATTTGTATTACCAAAAATACCGTGGTTTTTACGCAGGTAACCCAGCAAGTGAGTTCAACCTTAGTAAGCCCGAGCGCTTCACCCAGTTTCCAGATGCATACAGTATTAATTATGGTTTGAATTACTATTATGCATTCAGCGAAGATGAGTACAGTTTTAGTTCTGCTTTTGCGCATACAGAAGAGCAACTGATCAGTGGTGGTTCACCCCTTGTGCAGGCATTCTATAATCATGTTGAGATTTCACTTGGAAAAAAAATTCTGCCTGGTTCTGAACCAGCGGATGTTCAGTTTTTACCGAGCTTACAAGATGTGGCATTAGAGACTATGGGTGCTGGTTTTGGTTATGGATATACATTTGTAATTGAAGAGTGGATGGCCACCGCCCAAGCATTGTTTGGCTTAGGTGTTCAAAGTAAAAGTGAAACAGCAACTTCGAATATATTTAAGAGTGTCTATACGCCAGCGCTCAAAGGGAATCTCAATTTTTCACTCGCATACAAATTAAAAAATGGGGCCATTGGTACAGTATTTTTGATGGACACACTTTTTTCGAATGCTAACGATGAACAAATTTATTCAACATTTATGGTGGGTACTTTATTCTTTCAATTTAGAATATGAGTACTAAGCTCAATCGTTTTTGAAGTTATCATCGATAAAAGTCCTGACTTACTCGACCTATGAATTGTCAGTTCTCATAAATCCTCACAAATAAGCCTAGTCCTGCATAACTGTTTCGAAAACACTGTTAAAGTTTCTTGATAGCAATGTTCATGCAACAAAGAGGATGAAATGAAGATAATCACATTATTGTTTATAACTGCAATGTTAGCACTCACTGGTTGTGACAAACTAAAAGAAACAATCGGTATAGCTGAAAAAGAAAGTACAAACAGTGCCAGTGCAGTTATAGCAGCACCAACAGGTTTCACGGTGCAAACAGTTTCGAATACTTCAATTCAGATAAGTTGGTCTAATCATGATTCGACAGCTTTGCTGAACACAGTTGAAATGTGTTCAGGTGCCGCATGTGTTAACTTTGTTGAGGTTTCAAGATCACCTTACGGACCTCAGGCAACGACACATACAGAATCAGGCTTAACGGCTAATACGGTTTACCGCTTTCGTATCAGAGTCACTTCACCCTCGGGTAACAGTGAGTACTTGACGAGTTCAGATGTTTTAACTCAGCTAGTGCCCAATACATCTTTGTCATTAGTAAGTGCGACAGCACATGCAATTTCCATTTCATGGGTCGTCAATGATTCCAACGCAACAGGTTTGCAGATTCAGCGTTGCAACGGCACTGGTTGCACGGCCTTTGCGAATACATTCTCATCACCTCTCACTGTTGGAACAACGACGTATACTGAAAGCGGTCTATCAGAAGCATCTATTTATCGCTTCCGAGTGAGAGCTATCACAAGTTCAAGTGAAAGTTCTTGGGTTACCACGTCAGATTTAAGCACATTACCTGCTGAGCCCTCTACCTTAGCTGGTGTTGCGACATCTAGCACAGCAATAAGCCTATCTTGGTTAGATAACTCAAATGTTGAAACAGGATATGATGTGCAAAAGTGTGTGGGTAGCGCTTGTACATCATTCGCAGCAGTTTCGGCATCCCCTTTGGCTGCAAGCGCAGTTGCTCATATCGAAACAGGTCTTATTGGTGGAACAACTTATAGATTTCGCGTGCGCGCTACAAACAGCACTGCAAGTAGCAACTGGCTAACGACATCAGATATTACGACATATCCAGCCGCGCCGACTGCCTTGGCGGAATCTACAATCACAGATAGTTCGATGAACTTAACTTGGACTGACAACGCAGCCAACGAACTTATCTATGAACTTCAATCATGTACTGGTTCGGCGTGTACATCTTTTACTTCTGTCAGTGGATCACCGCTTGCGCCAAACACCACAAGCTTTGTGGCTGTTGGTTTGTCTGCAAGTACTTTGTATAGTTTTAGATTGCGCACGGTCAGTGTGGATGGTGTGAGTGCATGGCTCACGTTGGCTGACGTGCAAACGGCACCGGCAGTACCAACTGGATTTACAAATGGCACAATTTCAAGTTCATCTATTCAATTTTCATGGACAGATGTTGCAACGGATGAAACATCGTACCAAGTGCAAAGATGTGCGGGCAGTGCGTGCACATCTTTCGCTGACGTTACTGCTTCGCCGTTGGCGGCGGCCTCTGTTGCGCACACAGAGTCTGGTCTGAGCTCATCAAGTGTATATAGATTCCGAGTACGTGCAGTGCGAGGCTCTGTACAGAGCACTTGGTTAACAAGTGCTGATATTACAACTTCAACAGGTTCTGTTGCCGCATCGACATGTTCTTCGCCGCAAACAAGAGTGATCGATAGCGGTCTTAAAGGAAATGTTGCCGGTGTTGGACGTGGATTGTGGTCTGATACAAAAATTATTCCGGGAACTCAAAGTCCGGCGACTGCATACTATGATGGGTCTGCAACGGGCGGCACGGCATCTATTAAAATGTCCTATTGGGATGGTATAAAATTCAATGTAGAAAATGTAGCAGCAGATGCTTTTGTGGCTGCTGGTTCTGCCACATGGGTGAAGCTTGCTTTTTTAACTGTGGGTGCAAATGCGGGTCGTCCGATTGTTGTTTGGACAACAGGTGGAACAACGGTTAAGGCTGCTATGCGTAGTGCCGCGTTTACTTCGACAGGTACATGGAGTGCTGCTGTCATTGATACGGTAACAGGTGCTTTGAATCGTACAGCTAGTATTTCAGTAAGTCCTGCGGATCATGTATCTGTTGCATATTTAACGAATACATCTACTGCGGGACGTGTGAGATTTATTTATTGTGATGCTCCATGTACTTCGTTATCTAGTTTTGTGACTATGACAGCTCCAGCTGACACAGTTGAAAATACAACTCAGGTTGCGGGTCTGCTAGGTATTGATACGGCTTGGTGTAAATTTGATTCGACGACATATTATCCCGCAGTTGTTTATCACGGGAATACTTCAGCGAATGTTCGCTATGCGGTCTGTGCGAACTCAAATCTGACAAGTTGTAAAACAGCGGCCGGTTGGACAGCTAGTAGTATCGTAGCCAATGCGGCTCCGGTGCATATGCAAATGTATACGAATAGTTCATCAGTACAGGATACCGTTAAAGTACTTGTGAAGCCTGCTGCGGGTACTGCGCTTACGACATACACTTCTGCAACTGGTTGTAATGCGCCGGGTGCGTTTACTGCTGGTACGAATGTCGTGGGTGCTACAACAGCGGGTACGGCCTGGGCAAAATTGCTAAAAGATGCAGGTGGTTTATTTCACGTCGTTGCTAATGATGCGGCTACAAGCGTTGTATATATGAATAGCAATAGTGCGAATTTTCAGTCTACAACTTGGAATGCAGCAGGGACAGTTGAAACTGTCACATTGCCAGCTGTCGGCGCAGGCGCTGGCGGGGCAGATATCGCGAACTCGTATGGTATGATTTATTCGTCATACGGATTGAATGCGAATCCATTTAATTTGAACATGGGTATTGTGAATGACATCACGATTCCATCGAATAATGCAGCAGCTGTTTTCTATACTGTTCTTCCGGATACAACGGGTTCTATCAATATGCCTCTGGCTGCAGGTAACAAAGTTAGAAACGTATCTGTTGCAAATACATCAGATGGACGGCCTGGTGTTGCTTATGTAGATTTTTCTGCTGGTGCGTTGACTGGTGGGCGTTTGAAATATGCAGTGCGAAGTGGAACGACAGCAAGCTCTAGTTGGTCTATTTCGCTTGTACCGAATGTGACAAATCCATTGTTCCCTTCGCTGGCGTATGATCATAGTGGATTGCCTTGGATTTCTTTTTATGATTCAAATAATTTCAGATATTATCTTGCGACAAATTCTAGCAACGATGGATCTGGAACGTGGACTGTTTACCAAGCACCGATTGGTGCAAAAATAGCCTCTGGTGTGGCTCCGGCGACAGATGATACCGCGCTTGCAATGTACTATAGTGGTGGCGTTGCTCAGCCAGTTTTAATTTTCATCAATAGTACGGCTGCAGGTGGTACCGGAGTTCGTGCGATTCGTTTGAACCCCACGACCGGACAGTTCGGTAATTTAGTAACAATCGATGCGCTCGGAGCCTCTTTTGCAACTCGCTTAAGCGCGGACTTTGATGTCAATGGCAATATGGTCGTTGCCTATTATGACATAACCACAACAACAGTTAAATTTAACTTTTCAACAAACGGTGGCGCTACTTGGAAGCCAGCATCGACTCAGTTGACAGCTGCAGGCGTGGGTCGTGAAGGATTGTCGTTAAAGTTGAATCCTAGCAACTCACGTCCGGCAATGAGTTACTATCAAATGTCGACAAATTCTGTTTTCATCAATCAGTGTACAACGGCGCTTGCAAGTTGTAACAGTGCCGGCAATTGGACACAGACAGCCGCACAAACAGGAACTGCTGTGGGCATTAGTACAGTCACAGCGACTACCCACGAACAGATGCTCAATACGAGTTTAACATTCAGTGCATCTGGAGTTCCTTTTATTGCTTATACTACAGGAATCAGTCCATCGGGTATGAACCCTGCACTTGCACTAACAGACAGTGCGACAGGGTTTACACCGACATTACCAGTAGCGCTGGCAAGTTCTGGTACGACTGCTTCTTTGTTAGGAGCAAGCCCACTGTCGAGTGCTCAGTATGGAATGAACGTCAGTGCTATTCGTAATGCGCAAGGACAGTTCATCAGTGTCCACATCGGACCGAACAACTGGCTGTTTGCAACAAGTTGCGGAGATTAAACCACGTATTTATTTTTGTAGTTTATTTGCGAACAAAAAAGCCGCTCTTCAGCGGCTTTTTTGTTATTTAAATTTCTACTTTACTGTGGATTTTCATCGCATCAATCAGCTGTTCTGGCTCTGTCAGATCTGCCGCTAAGATGATCTGGGTGCGCTTGTTGCCAATAGATGAATAAAGACCCATATATTGTTTCGACATCTCTAACGCCAGAGCGGCACGGCCTCCGGCTTGACTGATGGATTTCGCCAGAGTCTCGATAGATTCTGCAGTGGCGTCACCAATGGCACGAATCTCAGCGGCACGGCCTTCGGCTTCATTGATAATTTTTTGCGCTTCCCCTTCAGAAAGATTGATCATCTCACGCATCAGACCTTCCGAAGTGTTGATACGACTGGTTTTGTCACCCTCTGATTGTGCAAAGATGGCACGGCGTGTGCGCTCTGAGTTCACTTGTTTTTCCATGGCACCTTGAACACTCAACGGAGGCTTAATATTTTTCACTTCATAGCGATGCACGTGAATACCCCAGTTGGCGCCTGCTGAATTCAATGCTTCAACAACTCGACGACTAATAACATCACGTTCTTCAAAGAGACGATCAAGCTCTAGGGTGCCAATAACCGAGCGAGTTGTCGTCTGAGCCATCTGCACGGCCGCAAACATAAAGTTCGTCACACCGTAGGTAGCTTTCAAAGGATCTTTTACAGAAATATAAATGACCCCATCGACTTCCACTTGGACTTCGTCTTTTGAAAAACACAGTTGTGGTTCAATATCTAGAGTTTGCTCGCGCAAATCCAAAGTATTTGATACTCGATCGATAAAAGGAATCAATACATGAAATCCTTGCTCGAGAGTCACGTGATAGCGCCCCAAGCGTTCAACGATCTGTGCTGTCTGAGTATTGACGATGCGAAAAGAGCGGATAAAAGAAAAAAGGACAAAAAGAACAAATATTCCCCATACTGCGAAGCCAATAGTATCAAAGTCAAACACGGGAACCACCTTTCTTAATTTCACTCACTCGTTCAGACGATTCTAAAACACCCGAACTCGATTTTAAATTATCACCCAAAACTTTGGCAAAAGTTTGCAGTTCAGCCAGCTTGGTTGGAAAGATTGAAACTTGAGAATCTTTAAGCATCTCGCGCATATTTTGCAAATAAGATTCCATGACCTTAAGGCGAACGACTTCTTCGCCGCCAGGTTTTTGAATCGCTTCCCCGACACGTTGAAAAGTATAAGCACTGGCTTCGGCCAGCAGTTGAATTTCACGGGCCTGGGCCTTAGCGATATTCACACGCTTTTGTTTTTCACCTTCTGAGATATTGATCGACTCTTGGCGAAAACCTTCAGAAACTAAAATTTTGGATTCTTTAGCTGCATTGGCCATGGTGATTTCTGCGCGCTTTTCGCGTTCGGCCTCCATCTGCTTTTCCAGGGTATGAATCACTTGTGTCGAAGGAATGATATTTTTAAGTTCATAACTAAGAACTTTGATTCCCCAGGCTTCAGAAGCCTTGTCGATTTCAGCTACGATGGCATCGTTTAGTTTTTCGCGTTCAGCAAAGGTTTCATCCAAGCTGAGTTTTCCGATTTCTGAGCGCATGGTGGTTTGGGCCATATTAATAGAGGCCAAGCGATAGTCGCCGATTCCATACGAAGCGCGATGGGCGTCATTCACCTTCAGGTAAACGATTCCATCCACAGAAACTTGAATATTATCACGTGTGATACAGCTTTGTGCGGGGATGTCGATGACTTGTTCGCGAATGTCATGTCGGTAGGCTATGCGATCGATGAAGGGAATTAAAATATTCAATCCCGGTGTTAGAACTTTTCGAAAAGTCCCCAATCTTTCGATCACAAAATTTTCTCGCATGTGAACGATCGCGATAAAATTATTGATGAGTACATAGAGGACTATAAAGGCAATGGCAGAGCCTAAAATCACAGCGTTTCTCCTGTTGTATTTTCATTTTCTTTAACAAACCATATAATATTATTTTTTGAAACTAACGATACGTATGTGCCGACGTCGGCACTTTGGGTTGGATCGACGAACTTGGCCATCCAGCTGGAGCCACGAATTGTGACGCGTCCTTGAGCACTCGGAGGAATGCGTTCGGTGACCAAAACAAGGGTCCCTCTGAGTTCTTCATCTTCGTCAGCGATACCTACGCTGCTTTGGCTGGGCGAAAGCTTGCGCATAATACGACGAACGATAAAAACGGATGAGATCACTAAGATCAGCCATATTATGATAGCTGTTAGAAAGCTTGTCAGCCAACCCAACCAGATGAGTAGAGCCACTAATAGGGTGCACACACCAATCGTGCCGATGACTCCACCGGGTAACAGCAGTTCCAAAGCCACGAAAATAACACCGCAAATTAACCATGTATTATATGACATCCACGAATGTTAGGATGCTGCTCAGTCATTTTCAATGACTGAGCAGCATAGTGGGGTCGCATCATCAACTAGACCTATAAGCATTTGTTATGGGCAACATAAGTTAAATTAAAATTCATCAATCATCTCATATATTTAGGTACATAGCGGCCTCTTTTTTGGGCACCCAATTTGCAGCGTTATTCTTTTGAGTGGTGCGCTGGTTTCTGGGGGAATTTACAGCGTTTAGAGGGGTCAAACTGACACTCCCCAAGAAAAAAATTCATAAGACTAACCGAAGTTATACGGAAGTGAGTCAAAGATGGGACAGGATCTTCGAACGGATCTTGAGCTGGTTGAAAGTGTAAAGGCGGGGGAACGCTCTTCATTTTCTGAACTCGTGAAACGACATCAAAGAGGATTACTGCGCTTGAGTTTAAGATTTATGAAAGACATGGATGTTGCCCAGGATGTAGTGCAAGAAAGCTTCATTAAGGCCTACGAGAAGCTGAACTCTTTCGAGGGGCGTGCAAGCTTTAAAAGCTGGCTGTTTCAGATTGCAGTGAATACTGCGCGAAACAAAATTCGTGAATCCCGTCACGAAACCACCGACATCGAAAATGTCTACCTGGCCGTTGGGGCAGTGGCAGAAAGTAACCTCGTTCATAACGCGGTGACTGACATTATTAATGTCGAGGTTGAAAAACTTCCGTTCAAACAAAGAACCGCATTGGTTTTGCGTGTGTACGAAGATTTGAGTTTCAAAGAAATCGCCGAGGTCATGGATTGTCCATACGATACTGCTAAGGCGAATTACAGACATGCGTTGTTGAAATTGCGTCAAGTATTTGAACAACAAGAAGAACTTAAAAACTGGACAGAAGAAGTCGGTGGCTTCTTCACAGAGATGCACCATAAATTTGCGGAGGCTGAAGGATGAGCGACACATTGGATAAAATGAGACGAGGATTGAAGGCCGCAGAAGAGATCGAGCTGCCCATGGATCCTGAGTTTTTTGAAAAATTACATGATAAAATTATGGCACAAGTCAGCGAGACAGTGATCGAACCTACGTCGGCCCTGCGTCGACCGAAGCGATTTCTACGGGCACACTGGCGAGAATGGGTTTATCCGGCAGGTGGTACGATGGCGTTTGTTTTTGCAATGACGTTAGTAGTATCTCAATTTACAAAACTAGATAGTGGTCGCGTAGAAAGCGCGAAGTTAAGCCAATCCGGCGAGCAAGTGGTTGCCGCTGTTTTGGGTTCGCCAGACTCGATCGTGCAAGAG
>JANNCH010000196.1:0-3539 GCA_031386315.1 Pseudobdellovibrionaceae bacterium | reverse complement strand
GATGATTTTATGCGCCTTCAAGCCGCATGGAATCACCGAGACCTATCTGCAGTCTCAGACCTGATCGGACCTGAACTCAGAGTTGAACTTGAAGGCGATATCGCATTACTTAAGTCCAAACGTCAAATCAATAAAATCGATAACATTGCAGTTCGGGCCACTGAATTACGAGAGGCTTGGCAAGAGCAAGGATCAGAATATGCCACCCTCTATTTCCGGGCGAATGTAATCGACTATACCATCGACGAAATATCGGGGTCCCTGATTGCCGGAGACCGCGATCGCCCAGTAAAATTTGAAGAAAACTGGACTTTTGTCCGCCGGATAGACTCGTCGCGAATGAACAACTCAGCAAATAATAAATGGAAACTTTCTGCCATTGAAAACTAGAACAAACATTGGAGCCATTGTTGCAGAACCAGTGAATTGATTCGTTTAGGTATTATTTTTAAAAAATAGATTCCATTTTACAGGAGAAATAATCATGGCAATCAAAAATACAAAAAATCTTTTCATCATGTTACTCAGCAATCTTCGCCAGGGAACTGAACGTTCCACAAAAATGTATCAAGAATTGACTCAGCTGGCTCAATATCCTGAGGTCAAACAAGCTTTGGAAGCACGAGTTTATATTTCGGAAAAAACCTTGAGCACTTTAGATCAGTGTTTTAAACTCATGAGTGAAGAACCTATAAAAACGAGTGGACGGCTCCAAGAAGTATTTGCAGAGGATTTCCATAAAGAACTTGCTGAAATTCAATCTCCTGAAGCCAAAAGCCTTTATGTTTTAGTTAAGGCGAGTCATTTAGCCCAAATGCGCATCGGCGAATATACTGCTCTGATTGCAGCTGCAGATGTAACAGGCCATTATGGCGTCGGTGTTCTCCTCGAAAGCTGCCTTGCAGACAAAATCGCTTTCGTTGAACGAACTCGTCGCCTCGTGAGACATTCTATGGAAAACGAAACGACAGAAAGACGAGCTGCATAAAGGAAAATTTTGGATCAGGTACTGTTGACTCCTAAAATAGGGATCCAAAGACGCAACAGTACCTGATCCAGAACTTTCATTCATCCCAAAAGGAGCGCCCCCCTGCAAAAAACTGTAAATTACAAAGATTGCGAAGCTATTTTTTGAGAAATGACAAGACCCTTTCGATCCCTGTCGTCGTCTTCAAGCTCTTGAGTGACCTGACTGACGACAATGACACCACACATATTTCCAAAGATATTTACCATGGTTCTTACTCGATCAATAATACGATCCAGGGGAAGAAGAATCGAAATGGCTGATAGTGGCACGTGAACAATCTTAAATACCACGACTAAACTCACCATACTACTTTCAGGAATACCGCCCTCAGCCATTCCACCTAAAACACAAGCCACCGCCACCATCAACTGCTGTTGCAGCGATAAGTCAAAGCCAAGGATTTGTGAAAAAAACAGAGCCGCGGCAACTTCGTACATCATCATGCCGCCAATATTGATGGATGCACAAAGTGGCAACATAAAACGAGTTGTAGTTGGTTTTGACTGAAGTAAATCAGCAGTCTCCATGGCTATAGGCAAACTTGCAACCGAACTCGAAGTTCCAAAAGCAGTTGTAAAAACAGGGATACTTTGCTTGAGCACATGCAGTGCTTTTTGTTTCGTCACTACAACCACAAGCAAAAGTTGCCATAAACCATGCAAAAAAAGCCCTAGAAACAAGACTAATACAAAACTCATCAACGCAATTAAGTTGGCCTGTAAATTCCCACTCAAATGGGCCTGGGCAATCCCTGCCCCGACCAAAGCAAAAATTCCAAAAGGAGCCAAAAGCATAACGCCATGTAAACAGGTGGTTGATACATCTCGAATTCCGACAGCAAAATCAACAATAGGTCTTGCCTTAGCTCCACATAGACTGCAACCCACCCCAAACATAATTGAAAACAACACAGCGGGAAGCAAATCAAACTTTGCCAAAGACTCAAAAAAATTATGCGGTACAATCGAAAGGAGAAATGTGGCAAAGCTCAAACTGGGCTCACTTGCTACGATCGGCTCACCGGCTTGCAAAATTAAATCTGGAGCCAACCCCACCCCTGGACGAAAAACGTTAAAAAGTACGATAGCAATCGTGACTGCTATCGCTTCACTGATCAACATATAAATGGCGGCATTCCTAGCCAAAGACTTTAGCTTGGCTAAGTTATTACCCATGTCACCTAACGAAGCAATGAGGGCAGAACAAATCAATGGAAGCGCAAAAAGCTTCAAAAGGTTAATAAATATATCACCCAAAAAATGAATCGAGTTCACCTGGGAAGATGCAAAAATTCCAAAAATTCCAGCCAAAACTAAACTCAGTAAAGTTAGCCGTGCGTTATATCGCTTTAAAATACTGATCATAATCAAGAGCCCACAGATATTAATTTTTTTTGATCATCGAACGACTCCACCAAAATCAGAAGATTAACCCAAGGGCCTCATTTGAATTGACCCTTTCCCTTAACCTTCTGGTACATGTCAATGGAATCCTGAATGACCTGAGCAGCACTCTGGCGTCCTAAGAACTCCTTAATAATGACTGCTTTATTTTCCAGAATTTTGTAGTCTTCGAAAAATCTTCTCACCTCGATCATCCTGTGAGGAGGAAGATCACTCATCGAGTTGTAATGAGCATACTCGGGGTCATCTGCATGAACGGCAATAATTTTATCATCTGCCTCCCCCTGGTCTAACATTTTCATGACTCCAATGGGTCTAGCAACCATAATTGCTAGAGGAACCACAGTTTCCTGACCTAATACAAGAATATCTAGAGCGTCATGGTCTTCACAGTAAGTCTGAGGAATGAAGCCATAATTTGCAGGGTAATGTACCGAACTAAACAAAACTCGATCCACACGAATCAACCCGCTCTTCTTATCAAGCTCATATTTTGTTTTAGATCCCTTAGGTACTTCAATCACAGCGGTAACCAGCTCAGGAACATTATCCCCAAGTTCAACATCATGCCATGGGTGCATTTTTTACTCCGTTTCGACTCTTGTAACACAGTGAATCTCATCTGGCAAAATTGGTGATATTTTGTCCCTTTTTATTCCGTACTCTTGACAATTTGCTACCATTCTCTGACGCAGCGGAATTAGATATTTTAAAAAAACTTTTAATTTCATAGAGTTAAAGTACTACTCAAATGGCACTTTGATTGCTCCATCAAGCTCGTCCGGCAGTAAAACCAAAAAAAAGAAAAGGACTTATGAAATATTCAAAACTAGCTCAACTCTCCATTTTGATTAGCTGCCTTTCGTCGGTAAGTGCATTTGCAAACCACAATGACGACGGCGGCGAAGCAGCGGAAAAACTTAAATTTGACGCGCAGGAACTCAACAATCGAGTTCGTTACAGCAATCTCAGATATACAGTCAAAATGGCAGTCGCTCACTTTGCAGCAAGCGCCAATCAACTAGGTAACTCCATCCAAGTGGAATCTAACGAGCCCGAAACGATTCACGCCATGAATCACGTGGACCAAGGATATTTCTTCCAAC
>JANNCH010000118.1:0-1946 GCA_031386315.1 Pseudobdellovibrionaceae bacterium | reverse complement strand
GTCTTGCTCGTTCTAAACTCCACCTTTGTATTAAACTCACGAGTCAACGCCTGCGCCTCAGTCTCAGTCGCTGGCACGCGTGCGCCAAGGGATTTGAAAGCAGACACAGGATAAGTGAAGCGGCGAGTGGTCTTGCAATCCTCACTAGCACTCCATGGACCTTTCGAAGCGCAAGTTGCATCAGCGCCATCGAAAACTTTGAAGCTCAAAACAACTTTGTCAGAGTCTTTTGTGAATTCCCAAGCTTGGTTCACGTGCACTTCTTTTGAAGTGAGCTTAGTCAAAGCCACGCTGATTTTGGTGCTGTTCTTTGTGTACTGAGAAGTGATGAACTCAGGGCTGTTTTTCAAAACGAAAGTTCTTAAAACCGCCGCCGGTGCAGCAGAGCCGTAGGCAGAAGCAAAGGCACAGTGGCTACCATCTTCAAGACCTAGCACGCCTGAGTATTTAGAACCCGCAAAGTATCCATCCGCACGATTGGCGTTGATGTTATAATTTAGGTGTGAAAAACATAAAAACTTGCGACTTAAAGCAGTTAATACACAATATTTACAATGCCTTACGCGCTTTCGTGTAAAAACGGAGTTGAACTCCATTTTTACACATGTTATGATAAGTAATGATTCAACGAATTCTCGCGAGTGAGCTTGCTAAATTAGTATCCGAATACCCTGTGGTCACCATTCTGGGGCCTAGGCAGTCTGGTAAGACGACTTTGGCGCGCATGACTTTACATGGCTATGCTTATTGTAATTTAGAGTCCCCTGAAAATCGTGAGCAAGCCAATGAAGATCCAAAATCATTTTTGTCTCAATTTGCGGGACCTGTTATTTTAGATGAAATTCAAAGAGTGCCACAGTTGTTAAGTTATATTCAGGTGCTTGTTGATGAGAAAAAGAAAAACGGTCAGTTTGTTTTAACGGGTTCGCATCAGCTGCAGCTTAAAGAGTTCATCACGCAATCACTGGCTGGCAGAACAGCCGTACTGCACCTGTTGCCTCTTTCGATTGAAGAGCTTATCAAAGCAAAAAAAGGTTTTTCTAGTTTTGAAGACTATGCAATTCATGGTTTTCTGCCGCGTATTTATGATCAAAGTCAGCGCCCTCATCAGGCTTATTCAAATTACTATCAAACCTATGTCGAGAGAGACGTGCGGCAACTTATTAATCTCAAAGATGCGAGCTTATTTGAAAAACTAATGAAGTTGCTTGCGGGCAGAGTTGGCCAGCTAATGGACTATAATTCACTGGCAAATGATGTCGGGGTGGATTCAAAAACTATTAAAAACTGGTTATCAATCCTTGAGGCCTCGTTCGTAATATTTAAATTGCCACCTTATTTTGAAAACTTTGGCAAAAGATCTATCAAGTCACCAAAATATTATTTTGTGGATGTTGGTCTTTTGTCTTTCTTGCTTGGCATCGAAAGGGCAGATCAAATAACAAGGGACCCTCTTGTTGGAAGTATCTTTGAAAATATAATTGTTATCGAATGCTTAAAATCACGTTTGAATCAGGCAAAACCTGCGAATCTTTATTTTTATCGTGATAGCGCTGGACATGAAGTGGATATACTTTTTCAAGACGGTCGTAAGCTGATTGCTATTGAAATAAAAGCCAGCGCGACATTTACGTCATCATACTTTCAAGGTATAGACAGGTTGTTGAGCATAACTAAAAATATAAGTAATTCTTACCTTGTTTACAATGGTGAACAAAGACAAGTTAGAGAAAGCATGACCGCTATTCATTTCGATCGAGTGGCTAAAATTTTTGAATAAATCATAAAGATCTTCGTATAAAATCGGTGCTGAGTTCCAATTTTACTACTTGCCAAGCTGTTTCTTGCCAGGTCGTAGTCCTCGAATGTGTTTCCACAAAAGAGCTTTAGGCAATGTATCGATTTTAAGGGCTTCCATGCACAGATCAAGTCGACCTTTGCGTTCT
>JANNCH010000141.1:0-3410 GCA_031386315.1 Pseudobdellovibrionaceae bacterium | reverse complement strand
TTTGAAAGAAGAAATCGAACGTCTTAAGGCCGAAAACGAAGCACTTAAAAATAAAAAATCAGGCTCTGGAGTACTATCCATGAAGGTCAGCGAAAAAGGAGCCCTATCTGTGTATGGCATGGGTCGTTTTCCTGTGACTCTTTACAAAGAGCAATGGCTTAAACTTTTAGATATTGCCGATGAACTAAAAACATTCATCAAAGACAACGACAGTCGCCTTAAAACAAAAGAGTAAATGCCAATACTTCTAACGATCCCAGCACAGAATCTATGATGAAGACTTTAGAAGTTTTTTTAGTTTTTTTGCGACTGGGATGCACTTCATTTGGTGGGCCCATTGCCCACCTTGGTTTTTTTCAAAATGAATTTGTACAAAAACGAAAGTGGCTTCAGCAGCAGGCCTATGCCGATCTTGCAGCACTTTGTCAGCTTTTACCGGGCCCAGCCAGTAGCCAGGTTGGAATGGCCATCGGCTTTTCACGAGCAGGTCACCTAGGGGCCATTGTCGCATGGTTAGGATTCACAGCCCCCTCTGCGATACTCATGACTTTGATTGCCATCGGAATCTCGGGCATCAACGATCCTAGATACTCTGGTTTTTTACACGGACTTAAAATAGTGGCTGTTGCCATTGTGGCACAAGCAATAATATCCATGGCAAAAAAGCTTTGCCCTGATTTTACTAGAATAGTCATCGCTATCAGCGCGGCACTTTGCACGGCTCTGTTGACGACTCACTTCAATCAAATAATCACTATCGTTGCTGCAGGCGTCATAGGAATAATTATTTTTAGAAAATCCGATGCAACATTCGACACAACTATCAAACGAAGTCCATCCAAAAAAATTGGTGCAATTTTGGTTTCATTTTTCTTACTGCTGTTGATTTTGTTACCACTCGTCGCAGAGCAAACTAAAAGAACCGAAATCCAGTTATTTGATAAATTCTTTCGTGCCGGGGCATTGGTATTTGGTGGCGGCCATGTGGTTTTACCTCTTCTGAAGTCAGAAGTCGTCACGACGGGGCTGATTTCAAGTGAATCTTTTATGGCAGGTTATGGCGCCGCACAAGCTATTCCAGGCCCGTTGTTTTCATTTGCAGCTTACTTGGGCGCTGCTATTGGCGCATCAACAGGAAGTAGCTTACAAATAGCCTTACTTTGTTTGTTGGCAATTTTTTTACCATCTTATTTATTAATCATTGGTATCTTGCCCTTTTGGCAGCACCTACAAAAAAATAAAAAAATAAATTCAGCAATCAAAGCCATCAATGCTGCTGTCGTTGGATTATTGATTGCCGCATTCTGCAGCCCTGTTTGGACAAGTGCCATTTTCGACATCAAAGATTTTGCAATAGCGCTCGCAGCATTCATAGCTTTGTATTTTTTGAATTTACCCTCATGGCTAGTGGTCATAGCAGGCTCTACAGCTGCCGGCATTTTGAGTTTTACTTGGTAGATTGTGTCAATCGGAGTACCCATGGCGAAAAAACAAGAAAATGAATCAGCTCTGAAGCATCTCTTCAACAAAGCCCATTTGCAGCGCCTATCTAAGGCCCTACTGGCTGCAGATCCAAACTTCGACGCAGCTACATTTAATAAACTAATGCCCCAGCTAGAGCCCTTAGAAATGAAAGGGCGTGTCCAACTGATCAGAGATGAGTTATTTGCGAGATTACCTTCATCCTACACCAAGGCTGTTCAAATTTTTCTTTTATCTGTTCGCAAAGAAAAACTCAGTGGATTTGATCTATGGCCCTATACAGAATTTGTTCAGACCTATGGGCTAAAACATCTAAAAATTTCTTTAGATGCGCTCAAAGAACTCACAATGCACTTCACGTCAGAATGGGCCATACGCCCCTTTCTAAAAGCCCATCCAAAAGAAGCCCTTGCCTACCTTGAAAAGTGCAGCAAAGACAAAGAGACCAATGTTCGTCGTTGGGCCTCAGAAGGCTCAAGGCCCCGTCTACCATGGGGTGAACGGCTTCCTGATTTTATCAAAGATCCATCAGCAACCACTCAAATTTTAGAAAACCTTAAGTTTGATTCAGAGCTATTCATTCGTAAAAGCGTCGCAAATCACCTCAATGATATTGCAAAAGACAATCCCCTCTTCGTCATCCGTATTCTGAAAGATTGGAAAAAATCAGCAGGCGCTCAGCACACAGAAAAAATAGACTGGATTATTCGCCACGCTTTGAGAAGTCTGATCAAAGCCGGTAACCCCATGGCCCTACAACTGATTGGAGTTTCAAAGGAAACACGAGTTGAATTAAGAAATTTTAAAATTGATAAAAAGAATGTGAAATTAGGGGATCGCATTACTTTTAATTTCAGTATTCACTCTCAGTCTAAAAAAGATCAAAAAATCGTCATCGACTATATAATTCATTTTGTAAAGGCGAACGGCAAAACAGCACCCAAAGTATTTAAGTTGAAAACTCTCGAATTGCCAGCAAACAAACACATTCAAATACTTAAGAATCATCACCTTAAAAAAATTTCGACACGTGTTTTTTATGCTGGTGTACACAAATTAGAAATTCAGGTGAATGGCCAAGTTCTTAACAGCTGTCAATGGAAGCTGTCCTTAACCTAACTAAGCTAAGGACAATGAAGAACCTACTACCAGATGTAATAGGTGTAGGCACAAAGTACGATACCCACGACCCATTCCCAGACATTGCTTGGCATTAAGATGGGATAAATCATCAATATCAATCCCAAGGCGACTTTAGAGTTTTCAATTCTTTTTCGCCCTTGCGAAAATACAAACCAACCAATGGATCCAAAAATCAAACCAGAAAAAATTGAACTTATACTCATTGAACAGCCTTTATTATTTATGCAAAAATGAAATCTAAGTCTGATAAAGACAAAGATTATCACCATTCACTTCTTCATTTATAGTCCAGCCTTCGTCTTTTGCAATTTCTTGTAGCCATAAGCGTGCATTGCCTTTGGTAGCAATAGTTATTTTACGGGTCCGCGAAATCTTTATCAGCTGAGATAAAACTTTTTTATAGGTGCACTCGCTAAATGGGTCATATAAATAATAAACTTCTGCATCTGGTATTTGAAAAGACTCTTGCGAAAGATCTTGAGTAAAGAACTCAACATTTCTATCAAGCCCCATCAGCTGAGCACTTTGATTCGCAACATGCACTCGATGAACTTCATATTCGTATCCAATAAAAACCACTTCTGGACGTAGCAAACCAATAATCAATCCCACCCGACCGTAACCCGATCCAAGATCCACAAACTTTGTTCCTTTAGGCATTTCCACTGCACGCAGCACACTGAATAAAGTTGAATAGGACGACTGTACGCCCTTACCGGCCCCTTCATAGAGCCGCTCAGTTGGATGCGCAGCCTTTGATACCTTCTGATCACCATCATAATTAA
>JANNCH010000094.1:0-4806 GCA_031386315.1 Pseudobdellovibrionaceae bacterium | reverse complement strand
GTTGCATGGGCATCTATAAGGCCAAAGGATGGCTGGCTGCAACAAAAATAGGATTGCAGCAACAACAGCACAAAAGAGAAATATTTATTAAACAACATTATTAACACTGTTTTAAAAATTTATTTTTTCAGAAAATTTTTTACCAATCAAATTTTCAGGTATATCGTGTTTGATAATTCTGATTGCTAGACCTTCCGCGATGGCAGTCTTACCCACACCGGGCTCGCCAATCAAAACGGGATTATTTTTTGTACGACGTGACAGGACCTGAACCACACGGCGGATTTCTTCATCCCGCCCGATCACGGGGTCTAGTTTGCCTTCCATCGCTAATGCAGTTAGATCGCGAGCATACTTATTAAGTACTTCATATTTATTTTCGGGATCATCATCAGTGACCTTCTGGCTGCCACGGATTTCTTGCAAAGCTAACTTAACTGCATCCAAACGGATTTTAAATTTTTTAAAAAGAGCTTCGAGTTCTGAATCCGAGGCACGAAGCATCGCCAAAAAGAAATGTTCGGTAGAGATAAAAGAATCACCCCACTCGCTGGCTTCGCCCTCAGCTAAAGTAAAAACTTTTTGCAGACGCTGGCTTGCGCTCGTTTTTGAGGAGGCACCTGAAACCTTTGGAAGTTTTTCGAGACGGGCTCTTAATTCTTGTAAAAAAGCCGCTGGTGGGACTTGAACCTTATCCAATACACGGGGGACAATACCCTCGCTTTGTTGAACCAGCTCTAAAAGAACATGCTCGGGTTCGACAGAGGGGTTGCCTTTGCGTTCAGCAGCAAGGGCCGCTGCCTGCATTGCTTCCTGACTTTTACGCGTCATTTTTTCAATATCATTAGCCATGTATTCACCTCTGCGATAAGCATGAGGCTTCAGAGGGAATTGTCAATGTCAGCACCCGTTAAAAAAACCGTAAAAAAGACCCCGGCTCGAATTCATTCGTCTATGAAGAAAGAGACCATGAACCCCTCGGATTATCTAAAGTACGAAACCCGTTTTTCATGCGAAGAGTGCAGCCATTTTGACTCTCTCACTGACATATGCACTATTGGTTACGTCACAAAACACCACCGAAAAGCGGTTCAAGAACAACAATATCTGCTCGCAGGCAAAATAGCCTTTTGTCGATTTCATGAAATTGACTGAGCCTTCGTCCTGTAAATTCCCCTCTAGAACTACTTACGTCTTGTAGCACACTGCTACAGGACAGATTTACGTCTTGAAAACCAGATCTGTCATTCGGCTAGTATTGCAATAAAGTCGCAAAACCCGCCTACAGTCCTGTCAAGAACTCAACGCGTTTCCCGAATAGTTATTCATAGCAACTGCACAAGTTTTTAAATTCACTAGTGAGCTAGCAAACGCACTCACTAGAATAGAAAGAGGAGGGCCTTCAAGGATGACATGAATAAGAACAACAGATTGTTCGACGTTTTCTAAATAGTTTAGGCCAAGTAAAAAAATCGGCTCGGATGCCGGCCCCAAAGCCAACAGTAGGTGTAGGTTCTAGGGGAAATAAAAATCTAAGGAAGGGAATTGAAATGAAATTTAATAAATATTAACGGAGGTTTTTAAAATGGGAATGAGAGTAACAACAAATATCGCGGCTTTGAATGCACAAAGAAACTTAGTTGGTTCACAACGTGCGATCAACGGTTCTATGGCGCAATTGTCTTCTGGTAGTCGTATCAATAAAGCTGCGGATGACGCTGCTGGTTTGGCGATCTCTGAAGGCTTGAAAGCACAGATTCGCTCGGCTTCACAAGCTCAAAGAAATGCGAATGATGGTATCTCGATGGTTCAAACTGCTGAGGGCGGGCTGAACGAAATCGGTAACATCGTTATTCGCCTAAGAGAGTTGGGTATCCAAGGAGCTTCTGACACAGTTGGTGAGACTGAGCGCGGAATGTTGAATAAAGAGGTTCAACAATTGAAATCTGAGGTTCAACGTATCGCTTCTGTAACTACTTGGGGTAAAACTAAATTGCTTGATGGTTCATCACCAGCATTTGATTTCCAAGTTGGTTTGTTCAATAACGCAGAAGAAGATCGTATCACTTTCAATGCAGGTGAGAACGTAGCTACTTTGGATTCTTTGGGATTGAGTGGTATCGACTTCTCTACCAAAGACGGTTCACAAGAAGCTTTGGCAATGTTAGATGACGCGCAAAATTCAGTGAATGGAACTCGCGCTAACCTAGGTGCCCTTCAGAATCGTTTGACATCAACTGTTGACAACTTGGGTGTCACTCAAGAGAACTTGTCTGCTGCTAACAGCCGTATCCGTGATACTGATGTAGCTTCAGCTTCTTCTGAGATGACTCGTAACAACATCTTGTTACAAGCAGGTACTTCAACTTTGGCTCAAGCGAACCAAGTTAATCAATTAGCACTTAAATTGATTGGTTAATTCTTAAGCAAAATGTTCAGACTTCAAAAGCTCGGTGAGAAATCACCGGGTTTTTTTTCGTTTAGAATGTATGCCCAATAAAGTGGCAGATTATGTAAAGCTTTTTTACTAGTAGAATCAGTAATTTAACTAAAGATTTTGTTAAATTTTTCCGAATAAAGGAACGACTTTTTAAATTTTCAATCGCTGAGGTTCACATGAATAAAACAACAATATTCAAAAAATTTGCAATGGTTTTAGTAACAGTCACCACACTCGCCGCTTGCTCGAATGGATTTACTCCGTCTGAAGTTAATTCCGGAGGCAATACCAATCAAGGCAGTAATACGGGCGGCGGCGGAACTGGCACTGCGGCCATCGACACGGTCGACCTGAAAGGTTTTTCAAGCGGTGGCGATGCCGAGGGCGCATTGGTTGTGGATTTTGATAAAACCACAAAAATGATTGTCCTTAGCGTGCCCATCACAATTGGCGGCCTGGGATTAAGCCTCAACATTACACACCCTAAATATCCAGACATTCAGTTCTATACATATACTGATAATAATGGTCTGAATCGTTTGGCCGTGCGCGTCCCTGCAAAATATATCCTGCGTGGTATCGAGTTCGGCACACCGACAACCCTGCCAAATGGTCAAATAATCCCCTTTTTGGGAGGCGAACTACCATCGACATCCATCGACGTGGATATCTCTAAGAAGTCAAAAGCCTACCTATATATAGGTTCGGGCGCGGTGGCCCTCTATATATCGCACCCTTCCATCCCGGAATACATATCGATGTACTATAAAGTTCAAAATAAGGCTGGAACGAAGCAAATTGGCTCGGTGGGCGTTGCGGCGAAGACCTCTTTGGGTAACGGTGGGTTTGTCGTGTCCATGAAAATCCCAGCTCAGTACGCCAAAATAATCGACGACTACATCGGTAGCTACTAGAGCCCCTTTTCACGCTGCTTAAAAAAAGTAAAGAAATCAAAAAGATTTTAAATTGCAAGCCCCCTTAATTATGGCTAGTCTAAGGTGGCTTGTTTATTTCACTTATACTTCCAGGAGAAAACCATGGCTAAAAAAGCAAAAAAAGCTGCTAAAAAAGCAGCCCCTAAAAAAGTTGTAAAAAAAGCTGCTAAAAAAGCAGCTCCAAAAAAAGCAGCTCCAAAAAAAGCTGCTAAAAAGCCTGCTAAGAAAGCCGCTCCTAAAAAGGCAGCGAAAAAAGCTGTAAAAAAAGTAGCCGCTAAAAAAGCGGCCCCTAAGAAATCAGCTAAACCTGCAGCCAAAAAGCCTGCAGCGAAAAAAGCTCCTGCCGCTAAAAAACCAGCCGCACCAAAGACACCCGTTAAAAAAGAAAAAAAACCGGTCATTGCCCCTATCTCTGACATTTCATCAGAATTCGATGATGATCTTGATGCAGTCGTTGATGTTGAAGACGAAACTGCAGATGACGATGGTTGGGAAGATCCAGAAGAGAAAAAAGATGACGCCTTTGAAGACCTTGAAGATGAAGATGCAGAAGATGATCTTTTGAAAAAAGATGATTCAGACGACGACGATGATGACGAAGATGAAGACGACGGCGAAGAAGGCTACTTCTAGACTTAAACCTTCAGACTACGTTATTCGTGTCCAAAAAAACCCTGCACATAGCAGGGTTTTTTATTTATCATCTATTTCTCACTTTGATATCTAGTCGATCTAATAGACGACATCAGACAAATCGACACATTTCCCCATCCAGTTGAAAAATGATAGCTGTACAGACAGCACGTCTTTTGCTGAACTAGCAGTATATGAAAAAAATTATTAGCATTGCTTTTGTAGTCTTTGGTATTGCTCTGGTCAGTTTGTTTCAGAATTGCTCAAAAGTATCAGTTCGAGAATTAGATACTTTAAATGTATCCTCATTGGGCATTCCGGGTGGTGATAACTTCCCAGATACTGGCAATCCAGACATTGATAACCTCTTTAAGAGTTGTGCGGATGCAAAGAGCCGTGGTCTGCTACGCGTGAAAAAAATCAATGTTAACTTTGAAGACCCTGCAAATACCTGCGACTGGGGTGCTAACGGAAACCTTACAGACCGCAATGGTTATATACGCGCTCGTACTGAACAACTTCAAACACTTTCAATACCGACGGGCGCCACTCTATTATCTTTATGATTGGTCCAAACTTTTAGATAAAGGGGCACAGAATGATGCCGCTGATACAACACCGGACAAACAATATTGCGCGGGCGGCAGCAACTCGACTTCAGTATGTCAGTTTCCAGTCACAGAAAACGTAGGCGCTATCCATTTAGACTTTGATAAACGTGTTATTCAAAGTATCCTAGGACTCAGTGATTCATCATCTGTTCAACTGGGGTTCATTACCACAGGCGATAATGACGGG
>JANNCH010000070.1:0-6175 GCA_031386315.1 Pseudobdellovibrionaceae bacterium | reverse complement strand
CGCTGGCGACCGTTCCGTTGGTGCTCATTCTTTCAGCAGCGGGACCTGTCATCTACATGAGTGTGACTGTTTTGTTGATTGCTCTCGCGATCTTAGCTTCTGAGATGTATGAAAAGAAAAAAGGTGGTCACGATCATAAAGAAATCGTGATCGATGAAGTCGTTGGATTTTTGATCACAATGACATGGCTTCCCATGACATGGCAGAGTCTAGCCTTAGGTTTTGCCCTATTTAGATTGCTGGACATTTGGAAGCCACTACCGATAGGATATTTAGATAAGAAGGTCCAAGGAGGACTCGGAGTTGTCATCGATGATGTGGCAGCCGGAATCATCGCAAGTCTGATCCTGCAATATTTGTATTCACATACAAATTGGTTAGGAGCACAGACGGTGGTTTTCGGTGGCTAACGACAGAGATGTCCGGCTTCAAGAACTCATTGCACTTCTTCGCGACCGAAAACTCACTGTGAGTTTTGCGGAAAGTTGTACTGGAGGACAGCTTTCGGCTTTTGTGACAGAGCAAGCAGGTATTTCCGACATCTTTATGGGCTCTGTGGTCAGTTATTCTAACGAAGCGAAGATAGACGTTCTTGGTATTCGTCGAGATACCCTTACGAATGAGGGTGCGGTGAGCGTGGGGATCGCTCGTCAAATGGCGCACGGAGTGCGCGATAAACTTAAAAGTAGTTGGTCTGTAGCAATCACAGGGATTGCTGGTCCGAGCGGTGGAACGCCTCTCAAGCCAGTGGGAACTGTATGCTTTGCTGTGACTGGTCCGAGCTTTGAAGAATCCAGAAAAGAACATTTTTCTGGTGACCGCAAAGGCGTACAAAGTCAGTCCGTGGACTACGCTGTTAAGTTTTTGACGGAGGCCTTAAAAAGTTCGTGATTAAGAAGTACCAAATGGTGCTTTGAGAGAGCGGACACAACATTAATATTTCGTCGTGAAAGAACGGCGAGGAAGAGGGAATACCATGGCAAACATCACTGACAGCAAAGCACAAGCTCAACAGAATGAAAAACTGAAAGCTTTAGAATTAGCTGTATCAACAATTGAAAAACAATTCGGTAAAGGTTCGATCATGCGCTTAGGCTCATCGGACACTTTGATCAAAGATGCTGACACGATTAGCACAGGTGCTTTGAGCTTAGATATCGCTCTTGGTATCGGTGGTCTGCCACGCGGTCGTATCGTAGAAATTTATGGACCAGAGTCTTCTGGTAAAACAACTCTTTGCTTGTCTGTTATTGCACAAGCTCAGAAAAAAGGCGGCGTAGTTGCCTTCGTAGATGCAGAGCACGCTTTAGATATCGCTTACGCTCGTAAATTGGGTGTGAACACAGAAGATCTTTTGATTTCTCAACCAGACACTGGCGAGCAAGCTTTAGAAATCACTGAAACACTTGTTCGTTCAGGCGCGGTTGACGTTTTGATCATCGATTCAGTGGCGGCTTTGGTTCCACGCGCTGAGATCGAGGGCGAAATGGGCGACAGCCACATGGGCTTGCAAGCTCGTTTGATGTCACAGGCTTTGCGTAAATTGACTTCGGCGATCAGCCGTTCAAACACACTTGTGATCTTCATCAATCAGATCCGTATGAAAATCGGTGTGATGTTTGGAAATCCAGAGACTACCACTGGTGGTAATGCTCTGAAATTCTACGCATCTGTTCGTTTGGACATCCGTCGTACGGGTCAGATTAAAAACGGAGAAGACATTGTTGGAAATCGTACCGCAGTTAAAGTTGTGAAAAATAAAATGGCTCCGCCATTCACAAAAACTGAGTTTGATCTAATGTACGGCGAAGGTATCTCTGAAGAAGGTGATATCCTTGATTTGGCAGTGACTGCAAACATGGTTGAAAAATCAGGTGCGTGGTTCTCGATCAATGGCGAACGTATGGGTCAAGGCCGTGACCAAGCTAAGAACTTCTTGAAAGAACATCCAGAAATGATGGTTGAGCTTCGCAAGAAAATCTTGTCAGCGAACGGTATCGGTAAGCTTTTGATGGACGCAAACAATCCAGAAAATGCTGAGCATTTGAAAGATGAAGCTCCAGAAGGTGCTGAAGAAGTGACTCCGAAAGCAGATAAGAAAAAAGAAAAATCTAAAAAGCACTAGTTTTTAGATTTGAGAATGTAAAATTCAAAAGCCCTCATTTTAAAAGAATGGGGGCTTTTTTTTAATTAGTGGGTAAGGTGTGGATAAGCCTTTCTACAGATTTATTGCGACTCCGATTTCGTCTTCACATATTGCTGTTAACTTTAGCCAATGCTCAAACGGCAGTTCTGATAGAGTACTATCAGAACTCTATCGAAACATAAAAATGAGGAGCAAGTTTAAGGATGTACTGTGGTCAGATGGTCACGACGGCCATCTGAAAGGCGTGCACATGGACGGCCCCACTCGCGAATCCACCAATCACTGCTGTATGGACGCAATAAACCCCCATCCCCACAAATTCAAGAAAGAGACTCCGAACTGTAAAAATGTTCTTCGCTTTTGCAGCGATTCATTCATTAATCTTAATGGGGTATTAACTCTGCGTGTGAGAGCTGTGTGTCTAGACTTTTGTCGAAAAATTCGAGACTAAAGTCCAGGTCCAGTGCCTCCGAAAGAGTAGTTATGAAAAACAAAAACTACCTTTCATGTCAAATCATTGTCGGTCTACTAACATTAACTGCTCAGGCCTCTTTCGCCATGGGTAGAAAGCTACCTGACCAACCAACGCCGCCGCCTCCACCGCCTGTGACCGTAGAAACTGATGCGACTCCACTGTGGGAAGCTAAAGTTTCAGGCAGCAAAGCATGGACGACCCACTTAAACGGCGCATTAGATACTTTAGGCAAAGATATGCTCGATGTAATCCCTGCAGATGCGACGACATTTTGTGGTAACTACAAAAGTTTATCTTATAACCAGCGAAAACAATTTTGGATGTATCTGATGTCTTATATGACCAAGTATGAAAGCGGATTCAATACAAAAACATCATATACAGAGTCCTTCAGTGATAGCTCTGGCAAAAAAGTTGTTAGTCGTGGCCTGCTGCAAATTTCAATAGAAAGTGGCAGAGCCTATGGCTGTGATTTAAAAACTGAATCTGATTTGCATGATCCATATAAAAATTTAGACTGCGGAGTTCGAATTCTGAATCGTTGGCTTGATAGAGATGGCCGTTTTGCTGGTAAAGTTGACGGGGCTTGGAGGGGTGGCGCACGCTACTGGTCTGTGCTGCGTACAACTTCTGGATCCTATAGTTCTATTGTCAGTGGTGTGAGTAAATTAAAAATGTGTACAAGGTAGCTACCATCATGCACTTTGTTGCCAACAGAAACTCCAACCATACCGTAGCCATGGGGATATTCATCTGGTGTCCGTCATTTTCATAGGCAATCATTTTAAAATTTATTCGCTCGCAAGGCAGTCACGAATAGCTTTAGCAAAGCGGGGATTGCCAGAAATCAATGTGCCGCCGTTGTTGCCATCATAAGCCGAACAGCCACCGTTCGTATGGACGCCTAGAATCTCGTTTGTCTTGTCATTGACGATGCCAGATCCCGAGTTTCCATTTTCAGTGTCAATTTTGTAAGAGACCATTCCCTGATAAATCCAACTCAAAGCGCCACTATGAGTTTGCTGACGAAAATTTTTCTTTGGGTCGCGCGAACTGCCGTAGCCAGCAATAGCAACAACAGCTCCGATTGCAGGTTTATCGTACTTGGCTTTGTAATATCCCTGAATATCGCCTGGAAGTTTTCCAGTCGTCGAATTTTTATTTACTTTGAAAACGGCATAGTCATTGCCTTGACTGGTACTGCTATAGTTAAGACTGCCCTTGTTGATGGTGTAAGTGTCTTTTGCCGAGGCGTTTCCATCGGATCCAAGATTGAATTGCGCGACTCCCATGCTTTTTGTGCAGTGGCCTGCACTGATCATACAGCTTTTACCTACAAGACTGGCTGTGCAGACCTGGCGCAGGCTATTCGGAATGATCAGGCGAGCGACTTTACGTCTTGCCGAAGGGGTGCGCTCGTCGGTGAGCCCGCAAAGTGAGCGAGTGCTTGCTGCAGAGGCCATCGTCATGGACGAAAAAAGTAAAATGGCACTGATAAAAATTTTAGCGTGCATGCGAAGCTCCTGGTTGTAACTCTTGGTATTTAAATTTTAAAAGAGGGGTTTATTAAAAACAAAGATTTAAAGGACTAGTCTGCTTGCTACGAGAACGACTTATTTGCCAGCCAGTGGACTAGTTTGGATGCCAGCCCTGAGCAAAGCCTACTTTTTCGTAGATGAAAAAATTAATATGATTAAGACAGCTTTGGAGAACCATGAGGATATTTTCAATCGTGATAGCAGCATTGTTTTTTGCGATGGGCGTACAGGCACAAATTGTTTCACATCCAAAGGCTAGAGATGTTGTTAAGCGAGCATCACGGCCTCGTCTAGTGCAAGCTGTACCTCAGCTTAACAATGAGAAGTTTCTTGAGCGCAGTGCTCGTGATCTTATCTACATGCCCAGAGCTGGTGACTATTTGCTGGATAGTTCTTTGAACTATACCGTGCAAGCATCTACCTATCAGATTAATAATATACATATCGCCGATCGTAACCAAACTGGATACAAATTAAAAATGTCTATAGTCGGTGGCATCACTGAGTTTTTGGCATTCAGTTTAGGAATTGCTCAAGGTGAAAGTAGCGCTGAAATTAAAAATACAAATGGGACTTTGACGACTTTAAAAAATACCGGTTTTGAATCACCTGAATTAGGGGCCACATTTCTAATTTATGAACAAAGCCCGTATAAACCAGTCGATGTAATTCTTAAATTAGCCTATACACCTCGTTTTGGCAGTCCTCAAGCGGCGACCGCTACAAAAGAGGGTAATAATATTGCGACGAGTGATAAAATTGCTGCCAGTGTTGATATTGTTCGAAAGTCTGAACAGTATCAATTGAATGCCCATTTGGGTTTTCAACCCACTTCAAGCGGTGTGTCGGAAGATGCAACGAACGGTGATGAGATCGATGTAAATACTGCGAGTTTGATAGAGTTAGAAGGTCGTGGGCAGTGGCTTTTGATAGAGCAGCTATTTTTAACGGGTGGGGTCAGTTATTTGATGTACGGGGCCTCAGAGTCATCCAATCAAACCACAAAAAATTCCAGTGACCCATTCAATGTTTTCGGTTTTCGTGTCGGTGTGAAGTTGATGCTGAATTCAAATCATACCTATCTAACTGGTGATGTGGGGTATGCGATGCTGCCTGATTATGACTCAATGTCTTCGGGTACACGCATTAAAGTAATGAATGCTAGCGCGACCGTTTTGCTATTTGGGATCGCGCATACTTTTTAGAGGTCCTGACATCCAGAGCCACTTGGCGGCTCGGCCATCATTCGACAACGAGGCTGTAAAGTCGAGCAGCGAATTCTCATATGAAAATGTGTTTTGTGAACGGCGTCTGGGCGTAGTCTGCGTAACACTTCGACCGCACGGTACTTGCCCTCTTCACTGAGCATTCCTTTTTCTTTTGCCATCTTACAAAGTGCTTTTTTAAGCGATCTAACAACAAATATTCTGTCAACGGCCTGCAAGCTTACCTGTGCATATTCAAAAAGCATGTAGGTTTCTTCTAAGCGCACGTCGGATTTGACTCCGCCACTTCCTAGAATGTCTGTGAACGCTGGTGATTTATCACTATTGCGCGGATAAGAAATATCAACATCGAGTCCATTTTGGTGACTGACGTGTTGTGAATTTCTGAGGTGACCGCCTTTTTGTTGAGACATATCACCGATGGTGATTTTATCACCGGGTACACGCTCATTCAGAAAGTTGCTCATTTTGATGATGTCTTGAGCCAATTCGAATGTTCCGTAAAAACGATTGCGCGTTGGATACAGAATATGAATTTTATCGTGTTTAAGATCTTTCATCATATCAAATAAATTACTCGCTTTTTCAAGCTTACCGCCATTAGGACGACCAACCGCCTGGTCACGTGGTCGTGTTGCTGGCGCCGTAGGCGCTGGTTCTGGGCGTGGACTTGGTACCGGAGCCGGTGCTGGTTTGACAGGCTTCTGCGTAGGCGCCGGCACTGTCGGTGCTGGAGTTGTTGGTTTGGTTTCAACTGGCTTAATAGGCTCTGCAGGTTTGGGCGCAGGTG
>JANNCH010000058.1:0-2113 GCA_031386315.1 Pseudobdellovibrionaceae bacterium | reverse complement strand
CAATCGGCCATCAACCAGTCCGCCGATCCATAGCGTGCGGCGAGCTTTGATCGTTTTTAATTGCCCGTTTGTTTTTTAAGGGCCTCTGCTTGAAAGTTAGCAACGAGTGGATCAATCAGCAACTCAAAAGATCCGCCCATCACGGCGTCCAATTGGTGAATCGTCAAACCAATACGGTGATCGGTAATACGAGTCTGTGGAAAGTTGTAAGTACGGATACGCTCAGAACGATCGCCTGTACCGATTTGTTCTAGACGTGTATCAGACGCTTGCTGACGAACTTTTTCGTCCTCAATCTGTTGCAGTTTCGCATACAAAATCTGGAAGGCACGGTCACGATTGGCATGCTGAGATTTACCCTCTTGGCACTTCACATCGATACCTGTTGGCAAATGCACGACACGCACCGCGGACTCGGTTCTATTGACAGACTGACCGCCTGAACCTTGGGAACGCATTGTTTCGATACGAACATCTGACATTGGAATTTTAATTTCATTGATTTCAACTTCAGGAATTACCGCAACTGTTACAGTCGAAGTATGAATTCGTCCCGCAGCTTCGGTTTTTGGAACACGTTGCACGCGATGAACACCTGATTCGTATTTCAATTTGCTAAACACTGATTCGCCAGAAATGACGGCGATGATTTCTTTAGCTCCCCCGACGTTGCCCTCTGAAAAAGAAAGCATTTCGGCTTTCCAGCCTTGTTTACCCGCAAAGTGGGCATAGCCACGAAATAATTCGTCAGCAAATAACGAGGCCTCATCACCCCCGGCACCGGCACGAATTTCAAGAATGATATTTTTTTCGTCGTTGGGGTCTTTCGGGATTAAAAGAATTTTTAGGTTTTGTTCAATAACTGGCAATTCAGTTTCTAGGTCACGAATTTCTTCGCGTAACAATTCGCGCATTTCGGAATCTGTTTCAGCAGCAAAAAGATCTTTGTTCGCCTGTAGGCTTGCTTTTTTCTTTTTGAAATCACGGTAAGCTTCGACAACTTTTTCTAGACTTGAAAGCTCTTTCATCAAAGCACGGTATTGAGTTTGATTGGAAGCAATGTCGGGTCTCTGAAGAGACATGTTCACTTCTTCGTATCGGGACTCTACTTGATTTAGCTTTGAAAACATATTTGCGGCTCCGGATACTTACTGGTGTGTCTGTCTGAAAATCTTAGTTGATACTTGATCCAAAAACAAAATGCGGTCCCGTTGGGCAACCGCATTTCATAAAATCGCATCCCTCTCGGGCGTATCTGACAGCTACTTTTTGCCGTATTTTTTCTTGAAACGGTCGATGCGACCTTCAGTATCCATAATACGTTGTTTACCAGTGTAGAAAGGGTGAGAGGCAGATGAGATCTCAACTTTTACAAGTGGATATTCTTTGCCGTCTTCCCATTTAGTTGTTTCTGTCGAGTGGATTGTAGATGTACCCAAGAAAGCAAAATCACAAGAAATGTCTCTGAAGACAACTTGGCGAATTTTTGGGTGAAGTTCTTTTTTCATAGGTTTTCCTTACTAAATATTCAATTTGAGCTATGAGGATTTAACACACAGGGTTTAGCCTGTCGAGCAGAATTAGCTGACTTTTTTAGCAGCAAGGACTTCTCGAGGGTTACCATCACCACTTTGGTGGAAATGGTAACCTACTGTTTTTTCTATACTAATTCGATCCAGACATGGCTTTGAGGAATTCGTTGTTGGTTTTAGTCCCGCTGACTTTATCCAACAAGAACTCCATCGCATCGACCGGACTCATCGGAGCAAGCACTTTTCTAAGCACCCACAGACGGTTCAGATCTGTTTTTTCAACCAAAAGGTCCTCTTTACGAGTTCCAGATTTATTGATGTCCATGCATGGGAAGATACGTTTTTCCATCAACTTGCGATCCAAGTGGATCTCGGAATTACCCGTCCCTTTGAATTCCTCGAAAATAACCTCATCCATGCGTGAACCTGTGTCGATCAACGCTGTTGCGATGATCGTTAAAGATCCACCTTCTTCGATATTACGAGCAGCACCGAAGAAACGTTTTGGTTTATGCAAAGCATTGGCATCAACACCACCCGAAAGGATTTTACCTGAAGATGGAATAACAGTGTTGTAAGCA
>JANNCH010000656.1:0-2984 GCA_031386315.1 Pseudobdellovibrionaceae bacterium | reverse complement strand
TTTATTGAAACAAAATGCAGATCGTGTTTTCAGCATCGCTGGCTCGGGGGCTCGTTGTTTGCCTTTGATTGCTAAGAACCCAAAGGTTCTAGATGTGATTGATATGTCTGTGAGCCAAAACTATTTATGTGAGATGCGTTTGCAAGCCATGAAAACTTTGACCTATGAAGAATACCTTTTTTTTATGGGTTATCGTGGAGGGCTACAGCAGGGACATGATGGCGGTGATGACCGTATGGATTTATTTAAGAAATTAGATCTGTCTAGCGAGTGCCGTAGGTATTGGGAAGACCGCCGCAGTGGTTGGGGGCAACGTGGATTTATTTTATTAGGCCGCTGGGAATCTCATTTTCAAAAATTAGGATCGATTTTTCGTGATGTTTTAAAGTGTGATTTTGGCAAAGTGTTTGAGGCTCAAAGTTTGACTGAGCAAATTGAGCTGTATGAAAAACATTGGCCTAAGGTTCGTTGGAATAGCTTTATTCGTATTGCGGCAAGTGAATACGTTTTTAACAAGTATTTATACAAAGGGCACTTCAGTGGCAGCAGCGGTCATAAAACTGAACAGCGTGCGCCTTCGCAGTTTATCATGGAAGAATTTGACCGAATTTTTCGCACACAGTTAGTGCGCAAGAATTACTTTATGCAAATTCTTTTATTAGGTCGCATTGTCTATGAAGAGGGTTTACCCCTTGAGGCCCATCAACACATTGTCGAGGCTGTTCGTAAATCAAATACGAAGGTCAATTATTTGCTAGGCAATTTGCTCGATTATTTGCCGAAGCAAAAATATGATTTTATTTCTTTATCAGACACGATTTCTTATTTGCCAGAGGGCGATGCGAATCAAATTTTGCATAAACTTCACCCTGAAAACGAAAAGGGCACCTGTATGGTGATTCGTTCATTCATGCGTGCCCCTACGGCAGTTGATACCAAGGGATGGAACGAATTAACGGAGAAAAATATCTGGGCCCAGGGCATCGATGGAACGGGTGTTTATCAGTTCCATATTTTTCAGAAGAAATAGGGTTGTTTTAGAGGCTGGGATGATTTATTTGTTGAGTATTTACATACATTGACTCAGTTGTTAAAGCGGTACTAAAAACGGGAGGAAGCTCCTCGCCAGCCTCTTAGCGAGGGGACATAGCGTTAAATTATTTTTTCTAAATATTCTCTTGCGGTCTGTTTTGCGCTTCTCAGTATCGCTCAAGTTGCAAATTTTGCAAGTACGCTCGAGCCGATTCGCAAAGACATAAATATTTCGGTAACAGCAGTTTTAGATCACTTGCTAAAGCATTACTGGTGCATTTCAAATGCAGAACGATCTTTAAAAAACCTCAAAATTGAATTCTCAAAACCCATGTTATAGTCCTCTCGAAATCGGAGGTCCTATGAACTTAAAACATTTTTCAAATGCAGAACTAATCACAAGGCTTGAAAAGTTGACTCGCACAGAGCGAAAAATCACTCACTTAATTTTATGGCACATACTTGAAGTGGAAGATCGAAGACTCTATGCTGAACTTGGTTACGACGGAATGTACTCGTACCTAACTAAAGGTTTGGGCTACTCAGACGGCAGCGCTTACCGGCGTTTGCAATCGGCAAGACTTTTAAAGAAGTTGCCGCAGATTGCAGATAAAATTGAATCTGGAAGCTTGAATCTTACACAGCTGACACAAGTTCAGAAGTCTTTGCAAGAAAGTAGGAAACAAGGCGAAGTGATCTCAAGCACCAAAGCGGCAGAAATTCTGGATAAGCTCGTGCATAGAAATACTTTCGAAACGCAAAAAGTATTAGCTTTAGAATTCAATCAGTCTGTAAAGATATCAGAACATGCTCGTCCTCAACAAGATGACTCCGTTCGATTGGAAATTACATTAAGCCAAAAGCAGTACCAGGAACTTTTGCAAGCAAAGAGTCTTTTGTCACATATTTGCCATGAGAACTCTTGGGCTGATGTCATTGGATTTCTCGCAGAGAATTATAACAAACAAAAAAGTCAGGGCCGAATAGCTAAAAGCAAGGTTCAAAAGCTAGCGCATTCAGAATCAACACAAAGTGTCGTCGCTACGAAGTCCGCTCAAAAAATAAAGAGGCAATACATATCCAAACACATACAAAGGTCGCTCACTCAAAAGGCTCAACATCAATGCGAGTTCGAGTCCGCTACTACACACAAACGTTGCGGTTCACAATTTCAACTGCAAATGGATCATATTCAACCGCTTGCAAAAAATGGCAGCAATGACGTTAGTAACTTGCGAATTCTTTGCAGGGTCCACAATCTTTTAGAGGCTCAAAAGCTCGGGCTTGGAAAGTATATGGGAAGACCTCGATAACCAACTGCGCTAAAAACACTGCAATAATGCGAAATCACACAAATGCTGGGAAATACCGCCGCGTATTTCAGAATTTAATCATTCCTTTGCTGATGACCTTACTTCTCGTTGTTAATAATAGTTCATGAACAAAATGGAAAAGGATCTTCGCTTTCTAAAAATCTACGCTGGTGTATCGACGATCGTTTGCATCTCGCTTTTTGCAGTGCTCTTTAGTGCAGACAGAGTGAAAAAATTTGCTGAAATTGACGTTGAGAGAATCAATATCGTCGAAAAAGACGGAAAACTGAGGATGGTCATCTCCAATCAGTTGCGTCAGCACCCAGGTACCATGGATGGGATAACTTACGACGAGCGTAAGGGTCAGAGGCCGCCAGGCATGCTTTTCTTCGGAGAAAAAGGCGACGAGATCGGTGGTTTAGTTTTCGACGGCAACACGGGTAAAGGTCAAGGTGGCTCGTTGACCTTCGATAAATTTCGCGGAGACCAAACTATTCAATTCATTCATGAAGAAGATCAGGACGGGAGCTATTTTGCCGGGCTCAAGATGAATGATCAAAATATGCCGTTAAACGATTTGATGAATAAGCAAAAGGAAATCTCCAAGCTACATACAAAAGAAGCGCAGGATTCGGCCTA
>JANNCH010000655.1:0-4794 GCA_031386315.1 Pseudobdellovibrionaceae bacterium | reverse complement strand
CACCCTGTGATTTTAAGATTTCACCCGAAGAACCAGGCCCTAGTGCGCTCCAGCCAGTGGGTCCTCTGAATAAAACGCTGCCCTGTGCATTTCCCATTTTATCTAAAATACTACTCATCGATGTTGGGACAGGTGTTGCGTTTACACCAACAACATTTGCTAACACTGTATTATCGTTGATCGATGAGAGTGCTATGCTGACGGCTCCGGTTGTCCCACCGCCAGATAAACCACTGCCAGCAACAATACTTGTTATGTTTGCGCCCGAAGCATCCACTGCACAAAGCCAATGCCCAGCTGTGGCATCCCACTTCAGCACATCTTGATTTGCACAGGCTGTGTTGCTGGGCTTGTAAGAAAAATATTTTCCATTAGTACTTACGATTTGGTCGGGTGAAATTGTAATTGTTGTCGTGCTGGCAGCAGTCAGACGCCCCTTGCCATCTACTGTGAATGTACTCACAGCACTTGATGTCCCATAAGTATTCGGAACAACCGCGGTATCATTTAGACCTAATATTGGAGCCGATGCTGTGCCACCCACTGATATGGGTGATGATGCTGTCACAGTTGTGACAGATCCTGCGAGCTGACTGTCAACATAGGCTTTGCTTGCTGCGTCCTGTGGGTCCGTTGGGTTGGCCAATGAAACAATTTTATTTGCACCCATTGATAAACTGCCAGACATCGTGCCACCGCTAGCGTTCACCGGAGTAAAACCCAACGCGCCGGTGACGTCGCCAAAAGTGATACTATTAGGTGCGCCCCACTCAAGAGTGGCATTGCTACCAGAGACAGAAAAAATTTTTAAATATTTTCCAGCGCTGCCGTTGGATTTAGGCCAATTGATTGTATAAGGAGTGCCGCCAGAAGCATAGGCCATCGTGAGGTTGTTAAAAGCGCCATCATAAATTTTCAGATTTGTAAACTGTCCTGTACCTGCTGTTACGCTAGTGGAATTAATATTTGAGGTGACTGCACCACCAGCTAAGCTTGTAAAAAAACTATCAACAATGGACTGAGTGGTGTTCGCGGAAGTTTGAATAAAGTCATTTTTGGTTTTGCCATCTAAAGCGTTGGCATTTTCAGCGATAAAAGAATTAGGAACTGAGCTCATACTGATAAAACCCATATCTTGAATTGCACCACCATTCACGCTAAAGCGAATGTTGACTTTTCTGCTATCGCCGGCTGCTGGGCTATAACTGCCCCCAGTGCGGCAAACAAATGCCATAGTTGAAGAGTTAGAAAAAATATTCTTCAGTGGAACTGTGGGAGTTGTCGGATGCAAAACCGTACCTGTACCAAGCATAAGGTTAAACATTCCACTGGAGGTACTTAAATCAACTGTAGAAAATTGTTCTGTGTAAAGCTCGCACGCTTGCGTCGAATTATAAAGACTGATCACAAAAGTCACATTGTTAGATGTGACTGGACTTCCCGAACTATCGCTTATACGTCCGCTAATATTCAAATCATTCGGACTTCCAAATGATTGAATTGACAGCAAAAATATAAGTGAAAAAAGAAATCTCATATGTGTTTATATCGTCTTTTTTGCAAAGAATCTTAAGGAGACTAAAGAAATCAAATTGATCTAAATTGATACAAAAGCGCTGGTAAGTAAGAAGGGGACTTCGTTAGAGACAGAAGCTAAAAGGACAGACTACGAATTTCTAACTTGTAGCCGTCTGCGCTGACTTTGTGTTGGGATTCTGTGCCAGAATGAACCATGGCCTTTATCTTGTACATTCCAGCAGTCGTGACTTCTTTAGCACCTGAAACATTTGTATTTGCATAGTTAATGCTCTGTGGGGCAAGAGAGGGTTGATCGCCAGATCTGCCTCGTCCTAGGCTTCCGATTTGTGGCACTGTATTAGAACAAGCGCTCAATAGTAATGCTGTGGTCAAAGCTAAAATCTTCATAGTTAAAATATCGGTCTTAAAATTAAATATCTTTAATAACTGCACTATTCAAGAGAGTCTCAAAATGAATCACTGTTGACAGGCCTTAATCTCGAGGCAAAACTAAATGAAGGTGATTTGATCTTTATTTCTTCATCGTCAGGGCAATGGCTGTCTATGCCGCTGCAGGCGAGCCTGATCAAGGTGCCGCGTAGTGCGCCTGCTGACGGCTCTGCAACTCTAGCACGCTGCCCGGTTGACAAATTCTAAGAACGACAATAGATCTGCAGCCATAGAACCACTTTGGAGTTAGAATGAGCCTTTTAGAACTTGTTCAGGTGCCCGACGAAAAAAGAGACCACGATTGGGAAAATAAATTTTTCGTTGCTATCACTCAGTCCAATGTCAAAGTTCTTTCTGCTGATGCCCAAACGGGCCCCGATAATTGGCCTTATGTTTTGACTCAAACGGGTGCTGAAGCCAATGAGCCCGCACAAAAAGTTATGCAATGGTGTGCGATGAAGGGTATTGGACTTGTCGTGAATCCACACAAAGAATATCCAGATTATGTTTTTACATACGGTATGCTATGGCACTTTAAAGAGACCGGATTGTTTTACAAAACTGCAGACGCTGCACCGACGGGATCTTTCGAATTAAAAGTAGGCGATAAACTGCATTCAGGGCCACCGAGTCCCGAATACCTACCTGTTTATGTTAGAAATATTTTACGTGAATTTTTTCGCGATCAAGGTGTTTTGAGACCACAAATTTTAGTTCTAAGCACAGATAAAAAACATTATGACCTAGCGATTTCTTTGGAATCACTGGGTGACCCCGAAGAAAAAGAGCATCAAGGCATTGCAGAAGCCATTAGTTGGTTTTTGCCGCCACACTATTCTGTTTTGTTGGTGAGTGAAGAAAGTCTTCCAGATTTTATAGATCTATAGCACCCTTTTCAGACGATTCTGATTAGAGTGCCATGAGGCATTTCAAAAGTTTATTCGTTTTTAATCAAGCTCGCCGGGATTGGGTAGCAAATCCATCAAGCATTCGCGCCAGTATTCCGGTGCATCTTCGCTGTAATCGACAGCCACATGAAAACCTTTTTTACCCATTAATTGAGTTCGACGAATGGTTCCCGAAATTTCGAGATTCATTTCTTCTAAGTGCATAAACACTCGGTCGCCAACAAGGGCATCAAGGTTTAAATTTTTTCTAAGTGCTTGTGGTATTAGATCTTCGCGCTTAATCAGTAAAAGTAATCCCGAGGCCGAGGCTTCGATCACTTCACAGTTGCGCGCTAATTTTGTAAAATCATCCAATGAAGTTAAGTGACCCACTGTCAGAGGTGTTACTTCTTTGCGCGGGGCTATGCGACGATTTGTTTTTGCTGTGCTCATGCTAACTCCTAGTTCATTCCTACTAAACTCTTCGGAATAACTGGACCAAAGTTAAGCTAATCTTAGGCCGGAAATACAAAAATTGAAATTACGTGCGAGTTTTCCTTGAAGACAACACCTTTACCAAGGGGGGCGACGAACTCTTGGTTATTCAAAAGTTTAAAAGTCTCAATTTGAGAGTCAATTGTGTGCCACTCTCCGATCTCAAGACGAGACACGACCATGGGTTGTTTGTAATTCATGAGGGCCTTGAAGCTGGCTTCTTTAGCTGCCCATAGGCATGCAAAGCTGGGTGCTGCTGCAACCTCTTGTTCGCTGCTCATGCGTCTGATGACGGCCTCTTTAACCCGAGCAACCTCTTCTATATCAACTCCGATATTCTTACCAGCCACGACAACAATACCGCTTTGACGGCAATGCGAAATTGAATTGTGAGACTTGGGGGTCTTAGGAATATTCTGTGCAATGAATTCGCGTATTAAGGCGCGATGCTCGGGGTTGGCACTTCCCCAGGTGTCATGAATATGTATGTCTAATTGTGGACAATCCAAAACCTCACGAAGCTTTTCTAGCGGCAACGAAATCACAGCGAAAAAGCCTCGGGCCAGGTGGTCGGTTTGCCACTGGTGATATCCATCATGCGATCTAAAGAAATTTTTGCTTTTAAACGTAAGGCCTCATCCAAAGTCACCTCAGGGGTGAAGGTTTCTAAGGCGCGCTTGATTTTTTCCATATTATTCATCTTCATATATGGACAGTTGTTGCAATTGCAACTCTCGTCCAAGACGGGGGCTTGAATCAGTTCTACATCGGGACGGCGCTTTTTCATTTCATGAAAAATACCGGTTTCAGTGGCAACAATAAATTTCTTCGCTGGATTCTTTTCGACTTCTTCGAGCAGGCGCGAAGTAGATCCAATAACAGAAGCATATTGTAAAACAGATTGATCGCATTCAGGGTGGGCAATCACGATGGCATCAGGATGCTGTAAGATCAATTCGTAAAGACGTTTGGCATTGAAAAGCACATGCACTTCGCATGATCCAGGCCATAATTCAAATTCACGATCTAATTTTTTAGATAGCCAGCGACCCAAATGTTGATCAGGACCAAAAAGAACTTTTCGATCACGTGGAATCGCTTCAATAATTTGTTGAGCATTGGAAGAGGTGATGATCACATCTGAAATCGATTTCACTTCTGCACTTGAATTAATATATGTGACCGCTACGCCGTCAGGATGTTTACGGCGCCAAGCCAAGTATTGATCATAGGGCGCACCCTTAACTAGTGAGCAACTAGCGCCCGCATCGGGAACTAATACAGTCTTTGTAGGGTTAAGAATTTTCACGCTTTCAGCCATAAAGACAACACCCGCAAGCAGGATTACTTTCTGCTGAACCTGTTGACCCATCTTAGCTAAATAAAAACTGTCGCCAACATAGTCGGCCACATCTTGGATATCGCCATCCTCGTAATAGTGGGC
>JANNCH010000640.1:0-6516 GCA_031386315.1 Pseudobdellovibrionaceae bacterium | reverse complement strand
AAGGCACCAAGCGGTGACATCGTCGATGGCGGCGCAGGTGAGGGCAAGATCACCCAAGCGAGTTTTATGCAGCGGTGAATCCGCAAGAATGCGTGCAAGGACTGGAAAGGCCGTGATTGAAAGTGATACGCCGATAAAAAGTGAAAACTCGAGATAGCCCACACCATGTGGTGCATACAGCGAAAAAATTTTACTGGCCAGGGCAATGCCCAAGACAAAAGGCAAAATAATACTCAGCTGAGAAACCGCGAAGGCCGATTTTGCCGACTTACGCAAGCGAGGCAAGTCCATTTCTAATCCCATGACGAACAGATAGAGTGTGACGCCAATTTCAGCCGTATTTTTCAAAAATACCATCGAGTCTTGATGAAAGACCGAAGCTGAAAATTGTGGGAAGTAATGTCCTACAACCGAAGGGCCTAGGATGATTCCGCCTAAGACTTCGCCCATGACAGAGGGGTGTCCCATTTTTCGAAAAAGCATTCCACAGAAGCGAGCCACGGTAATAACGATAACAAGGGTCAAAAAATTGGGAATTAATTGTTGCATGGATGGATTTAAATAGAATTCAGAGGTCTTGTCATTTATTTGCTCGGACTGTCTTGCGTCAATTTGTGCTGGACTGTTTTTCGTACAAAATATTATTAAAATGAAGCTATGAAAACCTTAGGTAAACACCTAGCCGCTGCCGCTCGAGTGAAGCGTCTTGAAAACTCACCAAACTACAAAGATGGATACTTTCAAAATATTCATTCAACACCTATGGCTCGCAACTGGAAAAATTCTGAGACTATTGTCCAAAAAGCAGTTCGACGCCTGGGGGCTATCGGATACAACACCAAAAAATTAGTTCTTGTTCCGCATCAGTGAAACGTGTCTTGTAAAAGCATTCATAATCCAAAGATGCAGTTTTGCCTGAGTGTATTTATAAATAAACCATGGTAGCGCCGGCTTAAAATCATGAATCGCTGCAATAATATAGCGGCGGTTCAAAACAACTCTAAATTCTAAACGACCGCGATTTTTTTTAGAAACAAGCAATCCCTTTGTAACATACAGAAGCTGTCGATCGTCGGTGCTGCGCTCTTCACTTATTTGCATTTCAAGTAAGTGAAGCTGACTGCCAAAGAGTGAAAATATTGTTGTCGTGTCTTTCTGCCGGACGACAATTAGCGGCGACAAGAATCTTGGAAGCCATTCTACATATTGATCTTTAACCCATTTTGCATTTTTTCCATTTGGCAGTGGCAAACGCTGTACAGATCTGACCGTTTTTCTTTGTACTCTGAATCGAAAAAAAGAATGTCCAGGTTTCGATTTGAAAGAAGTGTTTTTTAGTAAATCACTATAGGTCAGACTAGAGGCCGTGTTTGTGAATAGATTTGAATTTCGAGCGACCATGGGATGCTCTAGTGATTCAATCAGAGGGTAGACCAAATCCTTAGGCGAATTTGTTATAAGGCTCACCCAAAGCCTCGAAAGTGTGGGTGTAAAAAAAGGCACACTCAAAAAAAATCTTTTAAAACCCATTTCTTTGGCCGTTTGACTCATCATTTGCATATACGTCAGAGGCTGACATCCTGCTAGGTCATATGTCCTACCCACATGTTCTAAGTCCGAGGTGGCTGTGGTTATCGCAGAAAGAACTGTTTCAAGGTCAACGGGTGTTGTCAGTGTTTGCGTCCAGTGCGGGCAAATCATAATTGGCAGACGTTTCACAAGCTTAATAAGAATTTGAGAAGAGGAGCCCGCTTCACCTAAAATAAGCCCTGCGCGAAAAATAATTGTTGGTAAACCGAACTCGTGAAATGTTTCTTCGACTTCGAGGCGGCTTCGAAGATGCAGTGAAAGTTTGTCTACGTCGGGGATCAGTCCACCCAAATAGATCAACTGCTTTAAACCTGTGTTTTTTATGCTTCTTGAAAAGTTATCAGCTAGTATCAAGTCGTAATCAGCAAAAGATCCTTGATCAAGTTGTGCAGTTGGGCCCATCGAGTGGACAAGATAAATGGCATAGTCCACTTTCTTAGGTAAAGCTGTTTCTAAAGACTTCAGTGAAAACAGATCGCAGGGTTGCCAGGTGATTCTTGGATCATTTGATTTTTGCTGTGATCTAGAGAGGGCTGTGATTTGTGCACCAGGAAATTTATCAAGAAGTCTTATTATGATTTCTTTTCCGATATATCCACTGGCGCCAGCAATGACAATCGTTGGACTTTGCATCGACAATTAGGACCGCCTCTATGCTTACTAGGTATAGTGAATACATTTGCATATATGTTTTGAAATATATAGTGAAAGTTAAAGCATTCATTTTAATATCCAGTTGTATCAAGCTGTACAGATGCAAACTATGCAAATTATATTTATAAAAAATTATTGATAATCACTGGGGTGCTTAATAGGCTTGCATGATATGCATACTCATTCAGTAACTATTGTCGGGGCCGGAATTTGTGGTTTGAGCTTAGCGGACCTTTTAAAGCAGCAAGATAAAACCTCTTTTGTGATTGAAAAATCAAAGTCTGTCGGTGGTCGAGTAGCGACTCGTCGCCATGGTGAAGCCGTTTTCGACCATGGGGCCCAGTTTTACAAACATTTCACTGAGCGTCCTATCTTTTGGCACGAACGCATGCAAAGTCAAAAAGTCAGTCGGTTGTGGTTCACGGATGAAAAGGGCGCAGAGAACTTTGTGGCCGATCCAGGGATGACAAAGATTGCAAAGAAATTGCAGTCATCCTGTACAGAGATTAAATTTGATGAGCTTGTCATAAAAATTCTGCCTCATCCGGATCATTTGCGAATTATTTGTGACTCTGGCGCTTCATATGTTACAAAAAAAATTGTCCTTACCTGCCCCATGCCGCAAAGTCTGTCAATTCTAAAGGCGTCCGGTATTTCTTATCCGGCTGAGCTTGAGCAGATTCAATATGCCAAAGCATTGGTGGGACTTTTTGAAGTCACTCCAAATGAGGCTATCGAAACAAAAGATATTTCATTTCTAAAACCGGGGAATGAGATTTTTTCGATTGCCAATAATCAGCATAAAAAAATCAGTCCTATCCCATCGTATACAGTTGTGATGGATCCAGATTTTAGCGAGAAACATTTCAACAAGACCGATGAAGAAATTCTGAATTTAATAGAGCCTTTGTTTGTTGAGCAATTATCCTCATCAAGAAAAATTTCATTTCGCCAGCTAAAAAAATGGCGGTATAGCCATCCTGTAAATGTCTTTCGCGAAAAATTTTATCAAATTAAAGATGTTCCAGAAGTTTTCTTGGCTGGTGATGCTTTCGGTGGCGGCAGCGTTTATGGGGCTGTTCAATCTACCATGGCAATCGAGAAAGTATTATGAAGGGGGCTCCGCTGCCAGATAAGCCCTGTGAGGTTTGTGGACGTGCTATGCAGTGGCGCTCTCGGTGGAGTAAAAACTGGGACGAAATAAAATATTGCAGTCAAAAATGTCGTCGTGAAAAGAGTTCCAAGGGCCAAGGGCTTGAGCAAAAAATTATTGATTTGTTAATGACACGATCGAGAGAGTCGACAATCTGCCCCTCAGAGGTTCTGCCTGCAGAACATAAAAGTGACCGAGATCAGATGGAACTTGTTCGGCAGGCGGCACGCAGGCTTGTACATCAAAATAAAATTGTAATTTTGCAAAAGGGCCAGGCTGTAGACCCCTCAGAGTTTCGCGGCCCCATACGCCTAAAACTTGTGCGTAGTGGGGGATAATTAATGCGTGGACTCTACTGGGTACGCAACGATTTAAGATTTCATGATAATCTTACTTTTTCACTATTCAATGAATATGCTCAAGAAGGAATTTTTGTTTGGTGTCCAACGCAATCTTTTTTGCGGGCAGATTCGTTTCGTCGTCGTTTTATTACAGACTCAATTTCTGAGTTCAAAAAAAGTATCGAAAAACGGGGTGGCTTCTTTTTAGTCAGTACAAAAATGGCATCTGAAACTATACCAAGCTTGGTAGAGCTTTGCAAAATCGACGCTGTGTTTTTTTCGTCAGAGCCTGCCTGTGAAGAACTGACAGAAGAACAAAAAATTGAAGCTCTCGATGTGAAAATATTTAAGCAAAGTATCAATTCGTTGATCGAAATATCTGATCTGCCGATGAATGTAACAGCGGTGCCCGAAACTTTTACAAAGTTTCGTGGTCTCGTTGAAAAAAGCCTTCAGATTAGAGAGCCTTTACTTGCCTTAGAGACATTGCCTAGTTTTAATTGTCCATTTAGTTTTTTTGATCCATCTTTGATTCTTCAAGAGATAGAAGATGAATCTTTTCATGCAGATCGACACCCGCATCTAAACGGTGGTGAGTCCGCGGGGCTGGCTCGCTTGCACGAGTATCTTTGGGACTTAGATTGTTTACGAAAGTACAAAGAAACCCGCAATGGCATGGTTCATTGGAATGACTCATCAAAACTTTCTGCCTGGCTTTCCGTGGGGGCGCTTTCGCCGCGGCAGATCTATGCTGAGGTTCTTCGTTATGAGGCCGAGCGAGTTAAAAATGAATCCACCTATTGGCTTTTTTTTGAATTGCTTTGGCGAGATTACTTTCGTTTGATTGCACAAAAATGGCAGGCTGATTTTTTTAAAGGTATGCGCTCACAAGTGCATTTAAGTCAGCAGCGTGATCCGCAGAGTGAATCGTTTCTGGCCTGGTGCCAGGGAAAGACAGGAGACGACTTTGTAGATGCGAATATGCATGAATTGAATCAGACAGGGTGGATGTCCAATCGTGGTCGTCAAAATGTAGCGAGTTATTTGTGTAAAGCGCTCCAGGTGGATTGGCGACTGGGTGCGAGTTACTTTGAGTCAAAGTTGATCGACTATGATGTCAGTAGCAATTGGGGCAACTGGGCCTATTTGGCGGGTACTGGGCAAGATGCAAGAAACCGCGTTTTTGATACACAAAGACAGGCGGCTCTGTATGATCCTGATTTTGCATATCGTAAGCTTTGGCAATAGCGTTTTTTGTGAAATCCAGAACCAAATATTGGAACGGCAATGGCTTCACATTGAGCGGCTATTTTAATTTTAAAGCCTGATCAAGTATTTGATTTAGCCGTAATGCTTGTTTGAAATCTTTGGTTACAGATTCAGAAAATTTAGGAGAATTAAAATCTTTTAACAAAATAACTTTATAAACGATGAATCTTTTTAATTTAATCCAAGCTATGTCTTCGTGATCATCAGAAAAGCCTCGTGGCGTTTTGCTAGAGACCCCTTCCATGTGAAAACCACTTTTGAAGCAAGATTTGAAGTTTTTGTCAGAAAAAAGTTTATGAAAAGCTTCAGAGTCTTTATTGATGGCTTCGCGTATGAGGCGAGTTTGCTGAGATGTCGGCTGCCAAAGGCCACCTGCAAGTAAAATTTTGTGATCTTCATTTGGGAATAATCCAAAAAACAGATGAGGATTGCTTTCAAAACGATTTTTAGATGGGCGCGTTGCAATCATCGAAATCCAGTCTTTGAACTGGTTCTGACCGCCAGCAACTTTAAAATCAGGACGTTTGATTCGTGCTAATCCTTTGCTTGGAAAGTGGTAATCAGGAGCAATTGGTTTTAGAACTGCTTTGATCTGCTCTGCTAAATCAACAAAAGGTCCGCGCAAAACGCTTTCGTATTCTTCCTGGTTTTTTTCAAGCCAATTTGGATTTTTTTGTTTTCCAGCTTTCACAAGAAAATCGAGAGTTTTTTTAGAAAATTTTTGAGTTTTCATTTTTATTGCCATCTATTTGTTCCTTATACTTGATTTCGTATCTGAAGTCAGTGCTTTTTAAATTTTTAGGGTTTGGTTCCCGATCTATGATTTTGTGAGTGGTCCGACAAAACTCAAATCGATTCCAGATCGTTTCAATGCAAAAGAGTTACAGGTCGAACAACGTTTTGCTGTGAGCAAAGACGGAACGCGCATTCCTTATTTTATGGTTTTTAAAAAGGGACTTGTGTTTGATGGGTCGGCGCCAACATTGCAATACGGCTACGGCGGCTTCACTGTTTCGCAAACAGCTGGCTACAATGCTATTGTTGGCAAACTGTGGATGGAAAAAGGCGGCGTATTTGTTGTGGCCAACATTCGCGGTGGCGGTGAGTACGGGCCCAAGTGGCATCAAGCAGCCCTCAAAGAAAACCGACAAAAAGCCTACGACGATTTTATCGCAATTTCCGAAGATTTAATTCAGCGAAAAGTGACAAGTCCTTCACGTCTTGCGATTCGCGGAGGAAGTAACGGCGGCTTACTTGTCGGGGCAGTGATGACTCAGCGGCCAGATCTTTATGGGGCCGTGCTCTGTTGGGTTCCGCTTCTTGATATGATTCGTTACTCACAACTTTTAGCGGGAGCTAGCTGGATGGGTGAGTACGGTGATCCAAGTGATGCTAAAATGCGCGACGTGATTTTAAAATACTCTCCTTACCAAAACGTAAGTGCAGATAAAAAATACCCACCCGTATTGTTTGTAACATCTACAAAGGATGATCGTGTTCATCCAGGTC
>JANNCH010000634.1:0-4251 GCA_031386315.1 Pseudobdellovibrionaceae bacterium | reverse complement strand
TCCCACTCTATGTCTCGTGGCGATATAGATTCAATGAATCATAAATTTCGGGCTTTATCATGGACATTCTATGACCCCATTGCTAAATATTTACAGCAATGTAAGGTCACATTTCTGTGTAAAGAAACGAAGACTCCTCTTTGCACAGAACCGTGAGCTACCTTATCAATCTATTATTAGCTTGGGGGCATGATGAGCGGATTGAAGATTTTCTCAGGGAACTCGAATCAAACACTTGCGAAAAAAGTGGCCGAGTGTGCCGGAGTGGAACTTGGCTACAGCCAAACCAACGCCTTCGCCGACGGTGAAATCCAAGTCGAAATCCACGAAAGTGTTCGCGGCAAAAATGTCTTTGTCGTTCAAAGCACCTGCCCCCCCGTTAATCAAAACTATATGGAACTTTTTATCATGCTCGATGCTTTGAAAAGAGCCTCGGCCGCCCACATCACGGCGGTGATCCCCTACTACGGCTATGCCCGTCAGGATCGCAAAGTGGCTCCGCGAGCACCGATTTCTGCCAAATGTATGGCGGATCTTTTAACTACAGCTGGCGCCAACCGCGTTGTTTGCGTGGACTTGCATGCCGCCCAAATCCAGGGCTTTTTCAATGTGCCGGTGGATCACTTATTCGCTATCCCAACTCTGGCAAGGGCTTGGCGCGATACCCACGGTTTTGGCCCTGACTTTGTTGCGGTGAGTCCAGATGCTGGTGGAGTCGAAAGAACACGCGCATTTGCAAAACGTATCGAGGCCTCGATCGCCATCATTGATAAACGCCGTTCAGGTCCAAACGAAGCCAAAGCATTGCACTTGATCGGAGATGTTTCGGGCAAAACCGCCGTTATCGTCGATGATATGGTGGATACTGCTGGGACCCTCACACAAGGGGTTGACAGCCTCCTCAAAAATGGTGCAAAAAGGGTGTTCGCCGTCGCTACGCATCCAGTTCTTTCGGGGCCCGCAATCAGTCGTCTGATTGAAAGTCCCATCGAAAAAATCTGGGTCACCGACACGATCCCTTTGTCTGAACAAGCCAAGGCCTGCGGTAAAATCGAAGTGATTTCTGTGGCGCCCGTTCTTGCCGAAGCGATCAAACGTATCTACGGCAACGACTCTGTTAGCAGTTTATTCGACTAGTTTTTCGACTAAGCACTCACAGACTTTTTTATTTTTTAAACTGAAGATCGTCATGGTGACGATCTTCAAAATGACATAGTCACTCTATCGGACTAGAAGGACACAAAATGAAATCAAGAATCGACCTAACAGTTGAACCCCGCGAAATTGGAAAAGCGAACAGCCGCGCATTGCGCTTGGCTCGCCAAGTTCCAGGAATTATTTATGGCGCCGTTGAGCCCATCAACGTAAAAATCTTTGAAGGTGATATCCTTCGTTACAACACTCGTGCTCACGAGAATGCTCTTTTCAATTTGAAAAGCACAATTTCTAAAGCTAACGGTAAAGTTGTTCTTATTAAATCTGTTGATGTTCACCCAGTCACTCGTCGTCCACAACACGTGGATTTGATAGCTTTGGATCTAACTAAAACCGTCCGCGTACACGTTGAAGTTCGTTTGGAAGGTAAACCACTTGGTTTGGCTGAAGGCGGATTGCTAAACGTTGTTCACCGTCAAGTTGAGATCGAGTGTCTTCCAACTGAAATCCCTGATTTCTTGACTGCTGATATTTCTCACTTGGGTCTGGGCGATGCGTTGCACGTTTCTGACTTGAAAGTTACAGGCAGCGTGAAAATGATGACTAAAGCTGAAGAGACAATCGCGGTTGTGAACATTCAAGCTGAAGAGACTGCAGCTCCAGCAGCAGAAGCAGCTCCGGCAGCGGCAGCAGCCCCAGCAGCAGGCGGAAAAGCTCCAGCAGCGGCTCCGGCAGCGGGTGCGAAAGCTCCAGCGGCAAAAGCTCCGGCAGCGAAAAAATAGTTTTCGCCCAGAGTTTATTTTTATATCTAATAAAGCCGCTTGAAAAAGCGGCTTTATTTTTTGAGAATGTACCTATTGCGCTGGCAGATAAGTTTTTTCAAGGCGCAAGCAGGAAGGCGTACAGCCTGTACGTCGACGACGCAACAACGCGGAAAAAAATTATCTGACAGCGCAATAAAGAGGTTCGTATGTGGCTGATAGTCGGTTTAGGAAATCCTGGTAACGAGTACAAACTCACTCGTCACAATATCGGCTTCATGGCCGTCGATTACTTTATGCAACAACTCGGCAATCCCCCGGTTAAAAACAAATTCAAAGCCGACATCGCACAAGCTGAAATCAATGGTACGCCAGTGATTTTTTGCAAACCACAAACCTTCATGAATCTATCCGGCGAATCCGTGCAGCCAATCATGGGCTTCTACAAAATTCCGCTGACACATTTGATCGTCATCCACGACGAAATCGACCAACCCTTCGCACAAATGAAAATCCAAAAAAACCGTGGCCACGGTGGCCACAACGGCATCCGCAGCATCACAGGCCTCATGGGCTCAATGGACTACACAAGACTGCGCTTAGGCGTAGGACGCCCAGAAAATCCAGAACACAATGTAGCTGATTACGTACTAGGGAAATTCACATCCGACGAATTCAAAGCGCTACCAGACTTTCTGGCTAAGTCGACCCGTGCCATTGAGGCCATCATGAAAGACGGCATTCAAAAAGCTTCGACTAACTTCAATTCCTAAGCTATTACTTACTGACGAAGAACGCAGCGCCTAGGAAGTCCTCTTTGCAGAGCCTCCCCTTGTGTGAATTCAGACACGGCCTTCCTGGCCTCGCAGCGCTTAAATACCGCGTCGTGCGGGCGCTGAGGTCTGACTTCACACAAGGGGAGGCTCTGCAAAGAGGACTTCCTAGACACTGCTTCCCTCGTAATAAGTAATGTCTTTGGAATTAATTTTAGGAGTTTTTTTATGGCGCTTCAGTGTGGGATTGTTGGGTTACCGAATGTTGGGAAAAGTACTTTGTTTAATGCGCTTACTTCTGCGAAGGCTGAAGCTGCCAATTATCCATTTTGTACTATTGATCCGAATGTGGGGGTTGTTACTGTTCCGGATATTCGTTTGGATCAGATTACGGCTTTTGTGAAACCGCATAGTATTGTTCCTACTACCATGGAATTTGTAGATATTGCTGGGATTGTAAAAGGTGCTTCACAGGGTGAGGGTCTTGGTAATCAGTTTTTATCGCATATTCGTGAGACGGATGCGATTGTGCATGTTGTTCGTTGTTTTGATGATCCTAATATTATTCATGTGGCTGGTAGTGTGGATCCAATTCGTGATATGGAGATTATCAATACTGAATTAATGCTTGCGGATCTTGATTCTATGGAGAAAAGATTTAAACGCATTGAGAAACTTGCTAAGACCTCGACGGATAAAAAAGTTAAGACTGAATTAGAAGTTGTTAAAAAATCTCTGGAGGCTTTGAGCAAAGGTTTGCCTGCTCGTTCTGTCACTTTGGCTGACGAGCAAGAAGTTCAGATGATGAAAGAGCTTCACTTGCTGACTGCTAAACCAGTTCTTTATGCGATGAATGTGTCTGACACTGATTTCGCAGCTGGTGGCAATGACTGGACAAAATCTGTTGAAAAACGTGCGGCTGAAGAAGGTAACAATACCATCATGATTTGTTCTGCCATGGAAGCCGAGATTGCATTGCTTCCGCCAGAAGAACGTAAAGATTTCTTAGATGCCATGGGCGCAACAGAGCCTGGTATGAATCGCCTGATTCGTGAAGCTTACAAACTATTGGGCCTTTATACTTACTTCACTTCGGGCGTTAAAGAAGTGCGTGCTTGGACAATTCGTGCAGGCATGAAGGCACCTCAGGCTGCAGGTGTGATTCATACAGATTTTGAAAAAGGCTTTATCCGTGCTGAAACCTACCACTGCGAAGACCTATTCACTTTGAAGTCAGAGCAAGCCGTTAAAGATGCCGGCAAATACCGTGTCGAAGGCAAAGAATATGTAGTTAAAGACGGAGATATTTTGTTCTTCCGTTTCATTGCCATGCGGCATTTTTGTTTGAGTGTGGTGAGCGGGTCGGATGTTCTTTCAATTTCTCCGGTGAAAGTACCCAGCAAATCGGTATCGAAATGTTGGGGCACAAAGCAAATGGCACCAAACTCTTTTTCAAAAAGCGGCGCAATGGCTTTTTCCTTGCCATGTTTGGTGGCAATCACAATTTTTCTGTGTTTAAGCAAACCTGTTGTCATAAAAAACTGCCCCCTGCAGATGTTTTG
>JANNCH010000625.1:0-2983 GCA_031386315.1 Pseudobdellovibrionaceae bacterium | reverse complement strand
CGCCATTGATAAAGCAACCTACTATGAAAATGGCAAGCATTTTTAAAGTCCTTTAAAAAATCACTACTCCAAATCATTACGAATCTGTAGCATATTCAGATGTCGTGAGCATTTTGGGGGCCTATGAAGTATTTCGTGATTCTCATTGTATTATTTTTATTAACATCAGAAGTTGGGGCGCAATTGGACTATCAATCTCCGGGCAAAACTGTTTCAGATCTCATCGAATCACCGGGATTTTCACATCCATTTTTTAATCGCCAACGAACAGATTTTATTCGCTATCGAATTCAAAGCACACCATCCATCGAATTTATGTCGCGCCCTGATTTGCGTTTGGCGGGCATACGTCTGAATGCTGGCAATTTGGCACAGGTGAGCTCTGATTATAAGCAAGACCTCAGTTTTGTGAATGGCAAAACAGGAATTGAAAAGTCATTTAGTTTTCCCAAAGCATCCTATGTTCAAGCTATGAGCTGGAGCCCTAACGGAAAATATTTGGCTGTCGTAGTTGAAGCTGCAAAATGTGTTGAGCTTTGGATTGTGAGCATCCCAAGTCTCAAAAAAAGTAAAGTTCCAGCGTTGTGTCTCAATACATCTTTTGATGATATGGGTGAAATGAATTGGATCACGGAAGATCAACTATTATTGAATCGACGTACGAATACCAAAGAAGTGAAGGTTTCAAAGTCGACCCCATTGGGACCAGTGATTCGTGAATCTAAAGGCCTGGTTGCTCAGAACCGGACCTATCAAGATTTATTAAAGACACCTGAAGAGGCCCGTGCCTTTGCAGATGCCACCAGCGGGCAGTTGTCTTTGCTGAACTTGCGCACACTGAAACTAAAAAATATTGGTGAAAAAGGTATTTACTCTAGCTTTTCAGTATCACCCAATCGTGAGTGGGTGATACTGACTCGACTTGATGAGCCTTTTCTTTATACAGTCCCTTACAATCTTTTTAAGCGCACTCGTTCTTTGTGGTCGCTGAATGGAAAAGTTAAAAAAGTGATTGGCAGTGTTGGGCCCTTTGAAAATCTTCCGATCGAAGGGGTGCCAACGGGGCCAAGGAACTTAGAATGGGATCCGACACAGCCTCAAAGATATGTACATGTTGAAGCTCTCGACGGGGGCGACTGGAAAACAAAGGTACCGCATCGTGATCAGTTATTTATGAACACAGTCACAAACGCAAAAGGTGATGTAGCAACAGAAGTGATCGCAAAATTTGAAGACCGCTTTGCAGGATTGACCTGGCTTGAAGATTCTAGTTATGGATTTTTCGCGCAAGACTACGAACGAGATTCTAAGCGCATTCGTTATTTTCAGTTGAAGCGGAATGATAAATCCTATGACATAAAAGAATTCATGAGTCGTAATGAAAATGATGATTACAATAATCCGGGCTATGTTTACCGTGATCGTAATCAATATAACCGCTTAGTAGGTAGCATCCAAAAAACTAAGCAGGGTGATTTTATTTACTGGGTTGGTGAAGGAGCCACACCCGATGGCAATCGTCCGTTTGTGAAAAAAATGAATTTAGTTGATTCTAAAATGCAGGACGTTTTTCGTTCACCACTTGAGCGTTTTGAAAGGTTCATCGAATTTACAGATTGTGATTTTGATAAATCCTTATTTCGTTCGCAAAGTCCAACAGAGCCACCACAGTACGAGCTGCGTTCGGGTGATTTGACAAAAGCAGGGAAGGCTTTATTTGTGGATAAAAATCCCTATGAGATTATGTCGCGAATTAAAAAGAAAATCATAAAGTACAAACGTAAAGATGGGATTGAATTGTCAGGGACACTCTATTACCCACTTAATTATAAAGAAGGTGAAAAGTACCCAGTCGTTGTATCAGCCTATCCATTGGAATATACGGATGCTAAATCAGCCGGTCAAACGCGCGCAGTTGTTAGTAACTATTCGGTGCCATTTCGTACGTCGCCTGTCTATTTTGCTTTGAATGGTTATGCGGTCCTAGACAATGCGCAGATTCCTATTGTGGGCCATCCTGAGACCAAGAATGATACATTCATCGAGCAACTAACAGACGATGCAGATGCAACGGTAAAAGCCTTAGAGCAAACAGATGTCGTAGATATAAAGCGTATCGGAATTGTTGGACACAGCTATGGTGCATTTATGGTGAGTCATTTATTAACCCATACAAAGTTTTTTGCTGCGGGAATTGCGCGGTCGGGTGCCTATAATCGAACGCTGACTCCATTCGGATTTCAAGGCGAGCGTCGTCCTTTATGGCAGGCCAAAAGTACATATCTGAAAATGTCTTCGTTTTTAGATGCTGAAAAAATGAAAACGCCATTATTGATGATCCATGGTATGGAAGACAATAACCCAGGGACATTTACTTTGCAGACAGAGCGTTACTTTGATGCTTTAAAAGGGCAAGGTGCTGACGTTCGCTTAGTCTTGCTTCCAATGGAAATGCACGGCTATGCCGCGCAAGAATCAGTGAAGCATGTTTTGTGGGAAAGCTTCGCATGGTTTGATAAGTATTTGGCTAAAAAATAGGTCTTACTCGACATCTTCTTTAGCAGCGGCTTATATCCTGCCTTTTCGGCCAACATCATAAGAGAAACTTATACGGCCTGCACACGCGATCAGAGCAAAGTCTTAAAAGATTTTGCCAGCCTTGCACATTTTGAAGAAAAATCAAAGATGCATCTGAATTGATGACCGTTGTTCTGATTGATGCCAATGCCTTGATTGAAAAAGATAATAAAAATCTAAAGGTCCTCGATAATGCTCTCGGAGAGATTGTGAACCTGTAAAACCTGTGCAAGACTTTTGTTATAAATATAAAACTTAACAAAAGGAATCATCATGAGTCAAAGCACCGAGCTGAACAGGTCCTTAGGGTTCATTGCCTCGGCCTCATTGGTCGTAGGGACCATCATTGGAACTGGAGTCTTTTTAAAGGCTGCCATTATGTCACAAATTGTTGGCTCGCCATTTT
>JANNCH010000600.1:0-4042 GCA_031386315.1 Pseudobdellovibrionaceae bacterium | reverse complement strand
TCGGAAAAAGTTCGTCCTAATTCGGGGTGCAGTCTCCTCCGCGAGTCTGCCTAGACATCTCCCGCTGCCACGATGGTTTCGCCGGGTTAGGCCGTTTTATTTCGGACGTGTCAGCTCCTCGAAGCTTGATCCAAGCTTTTCCACGGGCGTCGATGCGTCTTGAGAGTCAGCCGTTGCGGCAAATAATTCCTTCAAGGTGTCTGTAGGGGCCGAGGCGGACCCCCCCATCTGGAGAGTCACCCAGCAAAAGTCATTGGAAGACTGACTGAACAGAGACTTGATCCGAGCATTCTTCGAGGTGGCGATGATTCCTGCAGCCACGCCGATCCGAAGACTTCCAGTTAAGGTCTGATCCTTGGCGATGGAAATATCCCCCTGTAGCGCTAAGTGGCCTTTACTCTCGAAATTGAGGTCGCGTAGCGTTATGACATCGCCTTCCCTGCGAACATGCCCGCTTGAGTTGGTATCGAAAACGGGTTTTTCAAGCCATTCGTAATCGAGGATGCGGGAAAGGGCAAAGAGGAATGGAAGACCCTGAACCTCAATGCGTGATGTCAATGCGGCGCGAAACGTAACTTCGAGTTTTGACGGTAGAGTCCCATTCGGTATGAAGCTAAAACAATTGGACTTCGTGGTAGGTGGCGAATCGACGCGTCCGGAAAAGAAGCGTCCTAGCTCCGGACCGATGAGGCCGGAGAGTTCAAAGGAGTCGAGGTGGACTGCAAGACTAGAAGTTTGTTTTGGGCGGTAGGGGAAAACTGTTCCCGAGAGTTCAAGGGAGCCGCGATCGTCTTTTTCATTAAGAATGCGCAGCCCGATGATGTCGGCTTCTTCTCCGCGGAACTCGATGAGTGCTCGGTCTAACCGCAATTTCTGCCAGCCTGAGATTGAGAAATAACCTTGATATAGAGATAACTGGGGGTGGCCGTTGACATTACGAGGAGTCAGCGAGGCTTCGGATTGATTGAGGCTGATGGCAGGTGCTGCTTCATCGCCGACGGTAACATGAAAGGTGTGAGCACGATAGCGGTTGAAGCTTATTTCAGAGTCGCCACGCTTGGTCGGGCTGTAGGTGACGGAATTGTCGCCATTGGGTATCTGGAGATTAAGCGTCCCAGAGTTCGCGGTGATTTCCTCGCCGTTAAGTGATTTACCGAGAAAGCTGGAGGGGGAGATCTCAGCCTCGAGGTTAGCGAGTGTGAAACGTTTCAGTATATTTCCTTGGGGCCAGGCGAAAACAAGTTGATCTGCGTTTGCAGTTCTCGGGTTCATCCGGAATTGCTTTAAGTCCACCTTAGCCCCGCTGGCGGCGCCAATGTCGCGTATGAGTTTTTCCCTGAATGGACTGCTGTTCGCGTAGATTATCCCTGATCCAATGGCGAGTACTGCTGTGAATAACAGAATCAAAGCGCCGGAAACTTGGAGGATAAGCGCTCGCCTGGACCGCCGAAAATCTTCGTTTTGAGGTTGTGAGGAACGGCGTTTACGTTTGCGGACTTTAATTGCTTGGCTGCCGTCTGCTCGGGTTACGAGTAGTCCATTTGACGGATCATCGGAAGGTGGGGCCTTCAACCGATCCATTATTTCATCGATTGAATACTTTTCGGGTTCGCTGGGAGCGGAAGGCATTTTGAGAGGTGATGAAACGGATTCAGGTGTTACCGATCTCGGTAAGGACGCCCAGTCGGGTCTTGGAGTTCGACATTAACGAGGAACAGAATCGCCGTTGAAACTGGCTTTTTCGCTTTGGATTGAAACATCCGACCCACGACGGGGAGACTGCCTAGAATCGGAGTTTTGTCTTCGACATTCGCAACGCTTTCTTGCATAAGGCCACCCACTACGATCGTCGCTCCATCCGCGACGTCGACGCTGGTGGAGAAGGCTTGTTTGCTGAAAACTGGCATCAAAATCGCATTTTTAGTGATTTCCACCTTTTTGGGTCCGAACAAGGTCTGGGTGGTACTGTTGATGGGGCTGCCGTAATTCACAAACCCATCGAAGTCGCTGAATGTAGGGCTGAGGGTGACGTTAACGAATTGTTTGCTGGGGTCTGCCACGGGAAGAACCTCAAGGGTGACTCCGACGTCGCGCTTTTCAAAGGCGGTCGGTGTGGCGGGGGTGACCGGAAAGGAACTACTACTGCCGCCGCCGAAGATGCTGATACCGCCGTCGGCGCTGCCACCGGTTGAGTTCGGAAGCTCGGGGGGTTCATACTCAGTGGGATAGAGGAACTCACGGACGATTGCGATGGTGGACGACTGGCCGCTGCGAGTGATTATTGCGGGTTTGGACATCATATCGACCCCCTTGGATTGGTTGAGTCCACGCATGAGCATTTGATAGGTGGCACCGCTAAGGTCGCCTCGGATGCCTAGGATACCAGGTGCTGCGTTCGACGTTTGCTGGCTGGATGAATTATTGTTCAGCAGCGTATCGATACCATCGTTCGGTAGAGCGGAGTCACCACTGCGGTTTCCAGCGGTGAGTGGGCGTGGTGGGTTTTTAGCGATCGGTTGGGTGATATCTGTGACGTCACGGCCGTTTCCGGCGGAGCCACCGCTGAGATTGAGGCGTGAGGAACCTGAACCCCGCCCGGCGCCACCGAAGCCGAAGTTGTCGAGAATCCAGTCGAAACCCAGTTCTTCGAGTCGGGTTTGTTGGACCTTAATCATCGTCACCCTCACGGCGATGATGACCGGCTCGGCCTTGGTGAGGGTTTCGATGACTTGGGAAATGTAGTCCTGATTTGTCTCCGTGTTTAACACCCGCAGGTTAGAGCCGATGAGGCTTGCCGAAGCGCCTTGGGGGAAAGTAACGCCTTGCTTGACTAGAGCTTCCTGGGCACCGAGCCGCTTAGGTAGGAGTCCGGCCTTGGGTGTTTCTGCGAAGGGGTCTGCGGACGCAGTCTCGGCGACGCCACTGCTCAGGGAGCTGATAAAATCGGGTGGCACGCGATAGATCCGTGAAATGAGCTCAGCAGAACTGGAACCTACTGCAGTGATCTTCACGGAAAAATCGTCGGTGCTGTAGGAAGTCTGGGTCGTATTGGTGATGTATTTGAGAATCTGCGAGATGGGGACGTTAGCGAGCTGGAGATCGAAGCGTAGGTTGCGGATTTTCGTCGCGATGGGAGAATCAGGCGGTCCGAGATTAACGGTGAAATTCACTCCCTTGCGAGTGGGGTCTAGCTCGGTGGTGTCATTCGCTGCGGCACAGATACGCAGGAAATCCAACGCTTCTTCGAGCGTGGCTTGGGTGAGGGCAAGTTTGGGGATGATGATGCGATCCAGCTTGTTTGCAATCGAAGCCGAGTTCGTTTCGGTCGGTTCTGTGCCAGAATCGGTGAGGCTGGCGTCTATCACGGTGGGTGGCACGGGCTGTTCCCACTGGCTGTCTACTTGGCTGAGCATTTCTGCGCGAGCTTGGTCGTAGCCGGACTTCGAGTAGTCACTTTTTGCGGCCGCGAGTTTTTCCATGCCACGACGGGCGGCGGTGTTGGTGGGGTCGATGCGAAGAACGTCCTCGTAGCGGGCTTTCGACTCATCGAATTTCCCGAGATTGTAGGCTCCCTCTGCGGTGTAGAGGAGGCGGCGGACGGAATCCACATCCTTGGCGTAGGCTGCGGTGAGGGCGGGATTCGTGCGGATCGGATCGTCGAGTTGTGCCCGCATCGCAAGGGCACTGGGGTTATCCGGAGCGACGGACTCGGCGAGGACCTGATCGACGGCGGCTTTTGCGGCGGCTACGTCTCCTTTCCGAGACAGGTTGCGTGCGAGTTCGACGGATGCTTGGGCGAAACGGTCGGTGGTGGCAGCCCGTAATTCAGCGGAAATAGGAGCGTTTGGGATCAAGCTACGTGCTGCAGAATAAGCTTCTACAGCCTCCAAGTAGCGACCGTTGGTGTAAGCGTCATCGCCTTGTTTTATCGATTCTTGGGCCTTTTGGATCGCAGCCGAGCGGCGTGAAAGTTCGTTGCTCGCGGTGTTGGAGCTGCTGTGCGGCTCACCTGCGGTCGAAGGAGCAATCAGGCAGGCGATCC
>JANNCH010000572.1:0-7312 GCA_031386315.1 Pseudobdellovibrionaceae bacterium | reverse complement strand
CGCCATTTCACCACTAGCCACACGTTTTAGTGTGGCTAACATCAATTCATAAAATTCTGTTAAATACAGTGCCTTTGTTTCAGCGTCATGTCCCTTTGCTTTACGTTTAGGCTCGGGGAATAAAGTGCCCGCGCGTTCATCAATGCGAAAGCCTTTTTTGCGATCAAGGTTTTTAATGATGTAATAGAATAGACCCACCACTTCGCCCTTGATATCGCTGATCATCTCTTGCTCGACCACCCACATATACATCAACAGCTGAATATGGCTTCCGGATATCCAAGTGCCTGGACTGTAAGTCGAAGCGCTTGAACTTTTATAATCTAACAAGACAAGCTGACCCTCGCCGTCGCTGTCAATGCGATCTAGCTTACCAGACAGTCGAAAATAGCCTTCGGCAGGCCCTTGACTGATGGCTTTGCTTTCGGGGTTTAGGTAAAATTCAAAACTTTTTTCACGACCCACAATTTTAGATTTTGGAAATTGTGCACGCCATTGTTTTTCAGTTTCTAAGAAACGTTTAGCAATTTGAAGATGCTTACGCTTAAATGGTTGCCACAATTTTTCATCGGCAAAGATCATCTTACTCTCAATACGGGCTTCTTCTAAAATATTCTCGATTTCATCTGTGCGCCAATCAAAGCGCATGGGCTCTATCGTTAGCTTTTCAAACAAAGCATGTGCTAGCTGACCGCGAGTACGATGATCAATGTCCAGATCAACATCTGGCAAATCCATCAAGCGAAAGTACTTTTGAGAAGCAAATATAAAGGGACACTTCAAAAATGATTCAATCGACGAGGCCGAAACACTGGGCCAAGCGGCCAGCTGCAAATTCGGCGTCGGCAGTCGCCCTAAATCCATTTCAATACGGGCATTCAAAGGTAAGTCTGATTTTTGCTTTTCATCCCAGCGAGTGTCTTTAGGCACCGTTAAATGCTCAAGATCTTCCATTCCACCAAATTGAGATTTCAATTCAATCCAAAAACTAGCGGGCGATAGTATAGCGCCCGAAAAATCCGTGGCCCCAAAAAAATACAAATCTTGCTTCGAGCTGGCCTCAGATAATAATTTTAACTCAAATTCCAAATCACTTTGATCAGGGTTTTCCAAATAAAAACCAATATCTCGGGCAAGACCTGTATAATCTTCGCTCATCAAACGAATCTTGTTACGACTTTTAATATTTTCTTCTGCTAAGCCCAAGAAAATACGAAGTTGCGACTTTGCCGAATGCGCTGACATCAGTTTTGTCACCATCACTCCGTCGCGCATACCTTTTTGTACCGAGTATTCTTTAGAGGCAACGACATTTTCTAAATACCCCAGCCATTCGCTCCAAGAAAGCTGATTGAGCTCGGTAGCATTTTTCAAAAGCTCTCGCAGAACTGTTTGCACGGGGTCACTGTCACTGCCCTGCCATTCGAGCATGCAGCGAGTGACAAATTCATCACGGCCAAGAACTTCATCTGGATTTATTTTTTGTGACAAGAACTTTTTTTCAACCCATTCATTGCGTGACAGATCTTGATCTACATAAAGGCTTTTAAATAGGGCACGAAACTCTTCATAGCGCATTCCCGGAGCTGATTCTGAATCAAAGAATGAAATCTCAAGATCTGAACTAGAAAGCCTTCCGGACTTACTTCGTAAAGTCGCAAGCCACCGAATCATCGACGGCAGTCCCTGCAATTTGCCAGTGATATCTTTCTGTGCAGGTATGCCTTCGACTTCAAGAAAACTTTGCAATACCGGCCAATATATTTCGATATCAGGAGCAATAATCGAAATTTCTTCTGGTTTATGCCCAAGCTCTAACCAGGCACGCACTCTTGCCACAGATTCTTTGACCTCGGCAAGCATTCCTGAAAAACGCAAGACTTCCACTTTTTTTTCAAGCACCAAAGGAGCTGACATTTTTTTAACATCCTGAGATTGCGCCTGCAGATCTTCATAAGGCTTGAGCAAATAATTAAAATCCTCGCGCCATGTGGGAATGGGTTCTAAAATAAGAACATCACAATGACGACTCAAGGCGCGCAAAAGCTCAGCTTCGACGCGAGAAATTTCGCCGCCTAAATCGACAATAAGATCCTGTGACCAAACATGTTCTAAGCGATCAAATTTTTGCAAATAGGAAGTGATCCACTGGCCACTTAAAATTTGATTCTTCTGTACCATCACCTGAGTCGCAACACGCGAACGCAGGGCCCATTCCTGCCAGCGCTGGGCACTATCAGGGTTTTCATTAAACCATTCGCTCAGTCTTTCTTCACCTTCGGGATGAAGATGAATAGAGGCCATTAAATTCATATAGGCATAAACGCTTTCTTCAGAAGAAGCATTCACACCCAAAGCGTCGGCATGCTCATCTAAGAAAGATTTTAGTAGCGAGCGTATAAAAGAATCACTAACATCACGAATTTGTGGATCCAAACGGCGCAAAAGCAAACGCCAAAGATCACTGGCACGCAAAACAGACTCATCGACATAGTAGCCTTTGTCGCCAAGCAACTTTTGTTGAAGTTCGAATTTAGTGCGTAGATCAGACACAAGCCATGTCTGCTTTTGGGGATCATAGCTAGAAAAGTATTCAGCTACTTGCGCTCTTTTTTCATACTGCAAAATTCTAAGCATTGATACCAATTCACATGTCTATTATCACATGTCTATTTTAAGGACTATAAGTACACTAAACATAGTAGTACTCTGTAAAATTTATTTCTACAAGGCGCCCCGACGAAAGCGTACTCCTGTACGCCGAGGAGGCGGCAACGCAGCTAGAAATGAATTTTACAGAGTACTTAACGGCGTTGTTTTAGTTTTCTTTTTCTTCCGCTATTATCCGTGAATTTGAAGTCAGCATCAAAGCTTAAATCAATTGACACACCTACTTGAATTCGATTGCTGGCGGTTTGCCCTGGGTAAACGCCCGTTTCTTCTGCATAGTAAGCAGCGTCAAGTCTAAGAAACATCAAATTCAATCCGACGCCGTAGGCTGGGTAACCTTGATTCAACCCTGCGCGCACATCGATCAATGGCAATGAGAACTCAGTCCCTATGTGAACCTTTTTACCCAATTGCTCATCGCTATTTGTAATATGGCGTAAGTCTAACGAAGTAGCCCAATCAAATCCTGGCAAATCCACATTTGTCCCTAAACCAATACTTACATTATCACGTATGCGCGGCGGGGCGTTCACCCCTTCGGTTTTTTGAAATGAGGTGCATCCAATATCTTGCCAAACCAAGGCAACGGCAGGACTGAAAGGCGATGGGGAAGTGTACATTAAAGACGCATCCATCCCGTAGCCCACACCTTTATCTTTAAAAGCATTTTGCAAAGCATCGACTCCATCGCCCGAAGCAATCGATCCGACACCAATCACTTGATCACCACCCCAGCGATTGATACGCTTTACTGTCGCACCAAAAGAGGCGTACTGTCCAATCGGTACCGAACCCCCAACTACAAATCCATAGTCGCTAATAAAATGAGTATCGAACTCTGGGTAAGCTGGATTGTGCAATTCAAAATCAAGATGACTATTTGTATAAGCAGCAAACCCAAAATGTGGCAATGCAACAGCCGCCTTGCCATTCGCAGCTACCCAAACGGGTTTGCCAAAAAATTGATTGTAGCCAGAGGGCTGCGAAAGATCCCCGGCATTTTGAACAAGATTATAAACATCCATCCCGTTGACACCTAAGCTCACGTTAGCCAGTTGAAAATTGAGGCCACTGACTTTAGCTAGCGCAGCAGGATTGTAAAATAAAGCATCTGTATCACTCACCGTCGTTAGGTAAGCACCGCCCATACCTTGTGCTCGAATAGATTGATTTGACTCAATCATCTCGGTGGCAAAGCAAAATGTAGGCATAGCAAAAAGAATAAAGAATAAATTTAGAACAATCATGGAGTCGCCAACAGCGGACAACAATAGGCCGGATCAATCGGGTTTAAATTGCATCCAGGGGTCGCTGTGCCAACACCTTGATCTGAAGTCTCTATTATGCGTCTGAAGCCTCGCAATAACTGAGGCGTTAATGACGCACTATTTGGATCTGTGATTTGACAATCGATTTGATCCGCATCATTCATCCCACCCGTCCCATCGCCGGCGGGATCATCACAAAAAGCTTGCAAGGTGGCAAGCGAAGTCGAAGCGCTGCTTCCTGAAAAGCTTCCGCCGATCAGTGCAAAGTTTTGCAAGGTCATACCTAGGCCTGTGATCAACTGCTTCAAATCAGTATCATCTAAACGATCTGCGGCGGTTGTGACTGAACAAATGTTAAAACTAGCATCCATTGTGCCATCACCCAAACTGCCGGTGCCATTCCGATCGGCTTTATCACGTAAATTGACGCCCACCTTTGCCATTCCAAGCACCGCTAAAAAAAGCAATTGATCATTATCGACCGAAGAAAGAGTGCTCATCGTAGTATGAGCATCTGCACATTTTTGAGGATTCACAGTAACCCCTTGAAAAGCAGACATCAGTATTTTAAAGGCATTCGCACCAGCAGAATTTGTTAAACCATCAATGAAGGTCAAAAAAGTCAGACCACATTGTCCAGCTTGAATACCTGCCTTTGTCTTTTTAAAACGATCTGCAGATGCAAAAGCAGAATCTTGCGTTTCAATCGTAGTGATCTTAGCAAAGGCCGCATCAAAGAGACTTTGATCCATTAACTTAACAGCATCTTCGTAAAGTGCTTCAGAAGTCTCCCGGCTAGAAAAGTCCTGCAAAACGTTACTAGAGCATGACGTCAGTACGATTGCGCACATTATGTAAAATCTAAAATATCTTTTCATTAAAATCTCCACGCGAGTTTCACCGAATAACGGCGATCTTCTTCAGAACTGGTTTGCGTGCCGATCTCTTCCCCATAGGACGATGCTTGAATCTGAAAAAACTCGGAAGCAAGTTCTACACCCGCTGTCCAATACCTTTGATTATACCCGCCTCGAACAAAGAACACATCGCCAAAGTTAAATTCCATCCCACCGTGCATTCGTTTGGCCTTATCTTCTTCTTGGCTCAAAGAGAGAATCCCGTTGTATTGTAATGTCCATGACGAACGCACATAGCGTGAGTGAATTGGGAATAGCGAAAAAGCCACATCCATGTCTTGCGCTATGGATTCTGGGCGTGTTGCTGTGGTCATACGAACACCCGTTGCTTTATCAAAGCTCGTACCGCCCACGTCTCGAACGACTGCGGTAATCGATGGTAGAAAAGTCCACGGAGCCGTTAAAATTATTCCGACGTCTGTTGAAACACCAACACCTTCACTCGCAATAGTCTGATAATCCAATGCACCCGATGTACTTAGAGTTTCATTATCCACTTCAATGCGACTTAAAACTTTGGCATTAAATCCAATCTTGATACGTCCATCGAAAAATCTTAAATTATATCCAATCACAAATGCCATATCATCACGGTAAAATGTATCAATGGTTGTGCCATCTGCACTTTCACGTGCATCCAAATTGTATTTTCCTAAAAGGCCGATTCCGAAATTGCGGGCAACAAAAGATGGAAATAGCTGTAGTCGTGCATGATAACTTTTATCGAGGTTCGCATCTAAAAGTGATTTAACCTGTTCTAATTGAAAGGGCGCCAGCGATGGCGTTTTAGAAATCTTTTCGATACCCAGATTATTGGCATCAATTTCTGGATCTAAAATAGTTCCGTATTTATCACGCAATTTTCCGAGAGCAGCAGGATTCACAAGCAGTGCAGTTTCATCGTTCACCACGCCAATACATGCGCCGCCCATCGCTTGGCAGCGAATGCCGTTGTAAAACTCATGTCGCTCGCGCGCGCGCAGTGCGGGCGAAAACATAGTTAATAACAGTGGTATGAGAAAAATCCGTTTCACTCTTCACCTTCCGGTACATGAAACTTATCGGCAGAAAAGACTCTCAAGTTGAGACAAGTCAGACCCAAATTGAGAAAAACACGACCATTGTATGAATTCCTTTAAGCTAAGCCCTACGTTTGTCGAAAAGAACTATGGAGGCATTCACAATGAAAGCACTGACACTGATTCTACTATGCACGAGCAGCTTGATTTTTATCTCTTGCACCAAAAGCACAGACCTAGACTCTGTGGGTGATGCCCAGTATTGCCTTGATACCGCAACGGCTGCGACTGTGCAGAATTGCGTGGATAAGGTCGCTGGAGTTGAAACAGCTAGTGCCTATGTTATTCGTTGTTCTGCAAACTTTATTCAAAATGGATTCGGTAGTTCACAACAGATCGTTGATATATTTGAGAATTTGGATTCCTCGGGTGGATCTTCTTTGAGCTTTTTAGGGGCTCTGAATTTTTCAGATTCAACAGTCGCTAATACGACTTTCGACAACTGTAGCAAGACCAACCAAAAAGGCCTGACTTTGCTTGGGGCAATGGTGAAATCTGCAACTGCAATTGCAAGTCTTGGTGGTCTTATAAATGCAACTTCTCCGGCAGAAATTCAGGCAGCCATTGACGCTCTTTTAAATACGCCAGGAGCGAATCAAGATGATGCCGCAGAATCAATCGGAACCGCAGTCACAGCAATTTATGCATCTACTTGCCAAGTGGGATCCCCAGCTAATGCGGATCTCTGCGCACAAATGGATCAAGCCTATGTAGAGGCTGGTACCAGCGACCCTTCAGCCATCGGATTAGCTTTGCTAGAGGCTTGGGGCGGCCACTAATTTAGTGCACCCTAAAAATTCATATTCAATTTCACCATATAGATACGGGACTCTCTCGGAGTATTGAAGGTCCCCACATCTTCAGCATAAGTAACAGCATCTATGTTGAAAATACCTAGCATCGCAGATAGCCCGGCTGTGTAAAAGCCTTGGCTAAATCCTACACGATACTGACCACGCCACCAGCTTGCCACAGTCCAATCAAATTCAAAGCCTGCATGTAAACCTTTGCGCCAATTAAAATTCGGATGACCGATATCACGCACATCCAAAACTCCACGGCCACCAAATATCCATACTGATGGATATTCCCAACGAGTCCCTATATCCATCACACGATAAAGCTTTTCAGGAGCTTCTGTTTTTTCTTTATTCAATAACTTCATGGACTGAGCAAAGCCTGTTTCACCGATATTACGAATCACCAGACCAAAAGTAGGACGAGCCAAACGAATGAAGGACCAAATGCCCTCGTCCGGAAGGGCCGGTGTCAGCAACGCACCAATATCTGCATCAACAGTATAACCTTCACGCATGTCTTCTTTTTTTAGAAAATTAGGATCAGCCATTAACTCGCTGGCAGCGATTGCTTTACTGGC